>DAOOJC010000166.1:0-4600 GCA_035384905.1 Acetivibrio sp.
ATAAAATATGCCTTTGCGGATCGTTCTTTGTTTCATCGGCCGGCTGTCCTTCAAGTCTTCCGCTTGCAGCTCTGTGATGCGGGAATTTGGGATAATTGTCTCCAAAACCAACCACATAGGACATCTTATTGGGATTATCTCCAAGGATATAGTCAATTTGGCTCTTTGCAAAATCAAGGCAGCTCTTGTCCCCGGTATACTTATAGTACACCAGTTGAACCATGCTCTCTGCAGCAGGATATTTGCAAACACCCCAGCTATCCAGGAACTTTATGCCTCCGGGAGAAGATTTTAGCCTGTTCTGCCAGTAATCCAAATGGTCTTCGGCAATTTCTTTATATATAGGCTTAGCGGAGAGAGTGGCAAGCTTTATAAATACACCGGTCAAAACATAGTCCCAGCATTGCGTCCAATTGTCGTTAAAGGAATTGCCGGCATCATCGCCAATCCTTTTTTCAACCATCAGCTTATCCACATTGTCCATGTATTCTTGCTCTCCTGTGGCAACATAAAGCCATACGGAGCCCCACATTAGTTCATCAAGATAATCCCTGGGAAGATAGTAACTTTGCCCTTTACTATTTCCTCTATAGGTCATACCGAACTCATAAATATCCTTTGCATAAGTAAGGCATTTTTCTGCATATTCCAAGTCCCTGTCTTTGTAATTTAAATACATAAGTGCCAATGCCGCTGCCGTATCCCCGGCAACATCCGAACCCGGATTTTCCGGTGTGGCCACATAATATGCAGGTCTGTCATAGGTCTGAAGCTCAGGTGGTCCCCAGTACTGGTGGTCCACATCTCCGTCACCTATTTGATAGTAAAACTTATTCTTTTCCGGATAGCATTTCATGAAGTAATCGCAAAAATGCTTTAAAATGTTTAGCATATACTCATCTTGTCCCTTTTCTATAAACACGTCTGAGAATTCATAGTAAGCCCAGGCAAGTGTTGATGCTGAAGCACATTGAGGCAATCCGAACTTAACGTGGTCTCCGCAGTCATGGAAGCCTCCCGTCAAATCGAGTCCCACATCCTTGCCGTCCTCAATATGACACGGACCACGCCATTTTATCCTGTTGTTTCCTGCGTCAGGACCGCACCAGTTGGCCTCGTAAAACAGAATTGATTTGGCAAACGCATCTACATAATTAAATTTTGGTTCTTCGGCCAGAACCGATATTGGAATTATTCCTGCCAGAAGAGCGGCAATCAAAACATATAAACCTATTCTTTTCATTATTTATTCCCCCAATTAACATTCTCAGTGTAAATTCCATTACACTTTTAATCAGTAAATTCCCTATAAATGACCCCTCTTTATCTATACCTTAATCTGCCTGTTTTTCTAAAAAGATTTTATTTTACGAAGGATATAACGTTTTATTAATGTAAGATCCGTTGAATCGACACTTCCATCCCTGTTAACATCTGCGGCTGTTAAAAAGTTAGGATCGGATCCTATGTCAATTTTCCTAAGTATATACCTTTTTAAAATTGTACAGTCTGTAGAGTTAACTTCACCGTCATAGTTCAGGTCACCTAATAAAATATCAATTGTTGTAACAGGCTCAACCCCATATTTGAGTTTATCTTTTATATAAGCAGTAATCTTGGTGTTATCACCTAAATCATCCGACATATTGGAATCATAGGAATAATCATCTGTCTGGTCATAATCAGCTGCACCATCAATTCTGAAAGGTATTGTTCCTGTGCTTCCTCCAGGTGCAATCTTACCTGCGTCCTCGCTAAAGGAGATTTCACAATACGAATCGGCACCCGGGACGGGGTTTTCTATCTTTTTGACAGTACCCTTTACATTTTCCGTTCCACAAGCCGCATAATCGCACACAAAGATATTTCGCTCATTTCCGTCACTTGTAAACCAGTATCGAACCTTGATATCCGATAAATTCACGGGAGTAGTTCCGGTATTCTTAATATTTATTGAAGCTCTTATAGTATTTTTCGTACCATCTTTAGCTCCGCACTTGTATGATACACTGATTGAAGCATTAATATCCGGAGTTTCATCAGGATCCTTTGTTGGAGTCGGTGTCGGAGAGAGTTTTGGCGGTTCTTCCCCGTAAGCTTTTACACCATCTAAATATACGGGCACATTCTTGCATACTTCAAATTCACTTGTAAGGCCTTTTCTGCTATAGTCATTGCTGGAATCCCAATGAGTCATATAATTCAAATCCTGTTTAACTCTAAAGGAAATCTGAAGCTCCCTGTCTCCATAAATTTTACTTCCGCTCCAGTCAAATTCAAAATAGTATGTTCCTGCATCATCCCATTTAAAAGGTCCTCTGTATGTAATGGGATCCTGCTGCATGGAAATCTGTTCATCATATTCAATAGCAAATATCACATCTTCTATGCTTTGATCGTTTTCAATAAGCTCACTTATATTGAAGAAGTATCTTGCCATCATTCCTGTCTCATAATGAGGAGGCTGGCTGGATTCATTATGAATTCTTAAAAGAACTTGCGTGCTGTCTTTAGTTTCACGGACAATTTTTGCTTCACAGAAATAATCGTCGGTTCTCGGTTCTAAGGGCGGGAAATTGGGAATGGGTTCATGCCCCTGTCCGTAATAATTATACAGTCCTGCCAGTGCTCCTACAAAGGCAGCATTATAGTCGATTGTAACCTCATTATAAGCATACTCGGTAGTTGAATCAATGTGATAATCAGTTATATCGGGGCCTCCTGCAAGTGCTCCCCACAAAATGTGACGGTGCTCTTCAGGGTCGTTCATACTGTTTGTCTTTGAGCCGTGAGCCGCTCTGTGGTGCGGATGCTTGACAAAAGGCAGACCTTTCTCATAGCCGTAACCGACTATGTACGAATAACCCATAGGGTTTCTTCCCATAAGGTATTCCATTGCACCCTTTGCCCACTCACCGAAATCTGTCCTATCCGGATTGTTTTTCATGTAAACAAGAGCAGATAATTGTGCAGCTGTATTGTATCTGGCAGATCCCCAACCGTTTATCATTGTGTACCCTGCAGGGGATGTTTTATAATAATTATGATCATTGGGATCCTCGTGCGGGCATTTTTCGCCGGACAAAAACTCAACATTCCATCTTGCGATAAAGTCGAACAATTCATTTTCAGGGAACAGCTCGTTCAGTTTTAAGAAGGTTCCTCCCCATACGGCATCCCAACAATGAACCCAAGAATTATACCAGATATTCTGTTTAAAGGTTTCGGGTATTATCCTCTTCATATATCCTACATAATTGCCGGTCTCATCAACAGCAGTTATGTCATTTATGTATTTCATGTCTCCGGTGCACTCATAGAGCCAAACAGCAGCCCATGCCAGTTCATCTTCGTCATAATCCGAGGTGTAGTAACCGTCACCGTCATGCAAACCTCTGTACTTGACTGCAAAATCATACATTGCTATGGCAACTGTAAGACATTTTTCAGCATATTCCGGATCTTCATCCATGAAATTCAAATATGATGTGCAAAGTGCCGCTGCCGTACTAGCACAAACATCGCTTCCGGGAGCATCAAAAGTTGCAAAATCCGCCGGCCTGCTTTTTAAGAATTCTTCAGGGTATAATTCCGGAGGCCCCCAATAGCAATGGTCTTCGTCTCCTTCACCTACCATGTAACAAAAAGCAACAAGATTACCTTCCTCGTCCATAAATGAACAACGTAGAAATGTATCTGTAAAGTATCTTAAAATCTCAATCATGTGCTCTTCTTCCCCGATTGCCTTAAAGGATTCTCTGAATTCATAGAATCCCCACCCCAAAGTACCTGCTGAATAGCTTTGAGGAAGACCGAAACGGACATGGTCGCCTGCATCATGGAACCCTCCGTGTACGTCTACAGTTCCGTCTCCATCAGGGTCAATTATATCTCTGTACTTTTCTAGAAAAGCTTCAGAAAGGGATGTGTTGGAAATAGGAATTCTCTCATCCACTACATGACAGGATCCTCTCCACTCAAGCCTTCCGCCTTGGTCGTAACCTGCCTCTGCTCCGCATTTTTCAGCGTCATAAAAATACAGCGATTTCTGCAAGGCTTCGGCAAAGTTAAAGTAATCATAAGCCTCCCAGTTTTCAGCAGGTGTAAAGGTTTCAGGCGGTGCTTCTGCATATAATATACTCGTCGTCAGTAGCTGTGTTGCAACAATGAGTGCTGTTATAAGCCTCTTACACCTGTTTTTTTGTTTTAAAATTCTTTTTTTAGGTGCATTAATCATTTCACAAATTCCCCCCCATGTACAATATTTATATATATTTATAAAAGTAAGAATAGATATACTATAATAAAACGTATATTATCATAAATTCGACATAAATATTCCGATTATCAACTATTATTATAATATATTCGAAGAGGAAAAAGAATTTCTGTGGGTATTTGATAAAAAATTATGAATATATATACTTTAGATTAGATAACTAACCAAAAAATGTATATTTTGCGGGATAATTTTTGGAACCTTTGTTTTATGTCCCCTGTTTTATGCTTCAAAAAAAGATTCTGTTTCCATATCACCACTTATTGTTATGTATTCTTTCTTTTAAATTGATTTCCTTTTGTTCTGCTATTTTTGCATCTT
>DAOOJC010000167.1:0-4597 GCA_035384905.1 Acetivibrio sp.
GCACCCACTGTAACTGCTGTTAATTCCATAGGCTCCGGAGATGCGATGGTTGCCGGCTTTGCCGTGGGACTTGTCGAAAACAAATCGCCGGAAGAGTGCCTTAAGTTGGCAATGGCTTGTGGTGTGAGCAATACACAATTTGTTGAAATTGGTGTGGTTGATAAAGATAATGTTGAGGTGCAGTTAGACAATATTGAAATAGAAATACTCGGCTCATAAACAAAGAAATCTCTTAACCGAAGGAAAACGTCCAAATTCAGGTAAACAGCTAATAATGCAATCTTAAATGGCTTTGGATGGAAACTGTATAAAGAAATAACCGTATTTTTAAAAAACAGATATAAAACAGATATAATTCATATTAAGATATGGGTTATATCTGTTTTATTGTTAGTGGGATTTCACGAAGTGAAATGACCAATTTAAAGATGCCAACTCAACGCTAAATCGCTCTTGATTGAAGCATTGGTTTAACTATATAATAAATTAGTAATAAAGAATTAATCTCAATCATAAATAAATTAATCAGCAAAGGTTTGTGGGGAAAAGTACTGTCGGTTTTTAATATGGATTTAATACTATATGGAGGAATGAAATGTCGGATATAATTTCAACACTGATAAAAGAATTTAACCTGAAGCTTTTTCAAGTACAAAACACTGTAAAACTTATTGATGACGGGAACACCATACCGTTTATTGCCAGATACAGAAAGGAAATGACAGGCGAACTGAATGACCAGGTACTAAGAGAGCTTTATGAGAGACTCATATATTTACGAAACCTCGAGGCAAGGAGGCAAGAGGTAAAACATCTCATTGAAGAGCAGGGGAAGCTTACAGAAGAAATTACCATGAGCCTTATGAAGGCTGTTACCCTTCAGGAGATTGAAGACATATACAGGCCTTTCAGACCAAAGAGAAGAACGAAGGCAACCGTTGCAAGAGAAAAAGGCCTCGAACCTCTGGCAATACTTCTTTTCAGTCAGGACAAGAAAGAAGGCAGTGTAACGGATTTTGCACAACCCTTTGTCAATCCGGAAAAAGGGGTTAATTCGGTTGAAGAGGCATTAAATGGGGCAATGGATATAATAGCCGAGGATATATCGGACGATGCGGAAATTAGAAAAGACATAAGAAATATGTTCATGAAACAGGGCATTGTTGTGTCAAAGGCAAAAACGGAAGAAGATTCGGTCTACAGAATGTATTATGATTTTTCCGAGCCGGTACCAAAGATAGCCGGGCATAGAGTGCTTGCAATAAACAGGGGAGAGAAGGAGGAATTTCTAAAGGTTAAAATTGACGTTCCTTCCGAAAGAATAATTGAATATCTAAAAATCCGGCTGATAAAAAAACCCCGGTCAATAACCTCGGAATATGTTGAGAGAGCACTGGCAGATTCATACGAGAGGTTAATATCCCCATCTGTTGAGAGGGAAGTCAGGAATGCACTTACAGAAATGGCACAGGAGAAAGCAATGAAGGTTTTTTCCACCAATCTTAAAAACCTTTTGCTTCAGCCCCCTGTAAAGGGAAAGACTGTTTTGGGGCTTGACCCGGCATACAGGACGGGGTGCAAGATTGCGGTTGTGGATGATACCGGGAAGGTGTTGGATACCACCGTTATTTACCCCACACCTCCGCAGAATAAGGTTGAGGAATCGAAAAAGATTATAAAGTATCTCATAGAAAAGCACAATGTTGATATAATTTCAATAGGCAACGGAACAGCTTCGAAAGAATCGGAGATTTTTGTTGCCGATCTCTTGAAGGAGATTGACCGGAAGGTATATTATATGGTGGTAAGCGAATCGGGTGCGTCGGTTTATTCTGCTTCAAAGCTTGGTGCAGAAGAATTCCCCAACTTTGACGTGGCACTGAGAAGTGCCGTATCCATAGCAAGAAGGCTTCAAGACCCATTGGCGGAGCTGGTTAAAATTGATCCTAAGGCGATAGGAGTGGGACAGTACCAGCACGATATGAACCAAAAGGTTTTAGGAGAGACTTTAGGCGGTGTGGTGGAAGACTGTGTAAACAGTGTTGGGGTTGATCTTAATACGGCATCACCTTCGCTTTTATCCTATGTTTCCGGAATAAACTCCGTAATAGCCAAAAATATTGTGGAATTCAGAGAAGCCAACGGCAGATTTACAGAAAGGAAGGAGCTTAAAAAAGTAAAAAAACTTGGGGAAAAGGCTTATGAACAGTGTGCCGGCTTTCTCAGAATACCGGAAGGGAAAAATATTCTTGATAATACTTCGGTACATCCTGAGTCTTATGATGCGGCAAAAAGCCTTTTGGATATTTTGGGATACAACCTTGAGGATGTGAAGGAGAAAAGCCTTTCGGACCTTAAGAAACAAGTTGAGGAAAAAGGGATTACGAATATTGCCGACCGGCTGGGGATAGGGGTACCTACTCTTCGGGATATAATTAATGAACTGTTAAAGCCCGGGCGGGATCCGAGGGATGAGCTTCCCAAGCCTATGCTTTTGACTGATGTGCTCAATATAGAGGATTTGAGACCGGGTATGGTGTTATCGGGTACTGTCAGAAATGTTGCCGATTTTGGTGCATTTATCGATATAGGAGTTCACCAGGACGGACTGGTTCATATATCTGAAATGAGCGATAAATATGTAAGAAGCCCAATGGATGTTGTGTCGGTGGGAGATATTGTAAAGGTAAAAATTCTCGATGTGGATGTGGCAAGAAAAAGAATTTCAATGACCATGAGGGAAATTGATTGATTAAATTGTCAATAATTATACTTGAGCTGTAGTGATAAAGTTTTGAAGGAAGGTTGCAACATGATTAGAGTGGTGGGCAGTGTCAGAAAGCTTGTAAAAAGACCAGATATAGTTCTGGCTTTTAGTCTGGCTACATTTGTTTTTTGCTTTATTGAATATATATTGGTATTTCCTGTAATTACCGGAATATCCTCTATTGGCGGCGGAAATCTAATGGATAACATCATGCATTTCATTCAATTTACAATAGGCCTTTTTCTAAATCCCAGATATCTGCTGTATGGCCTGGGAGGAGTCTTGTTTGCTGGTTTGATGCTGGGATTTGTTTCGTCGGGATGTTTATATATGTTAAATAATTATCTTGCGAAAAGGAAGAAAACCAAGTTGGAGTTTTTTACGGGCGTGAAGAAGCATTTTTTAAAGCTTTCAATAGTATCTTTTGCACAGGTTCTGTCCAGTATTTTATTTTCTGTGTTTATGATGGTGGTATCGGTACCTGCTGTAGCCGTTACCAGATCATTTCTTGGCGGAAATACCGATCTTCTGGCACTAACCGTTTTGTTTGATATAATCACTTTGCTGGTGCTGTTCTTCGGGTTTATGTTTTTTAGGATATACATGTTTTCCTGGTTTCCGGCAGTATTAAATTTTACTGACAGACATTTCTCCATTGGCAAATACGCGGCAGATACCTACTTTTGGAGCATTGTTATGCGGCTTATGTTTCTGGATGTTGTTTTTATATTGTTTGAGTATGCAATGGTATATTTCAATTCGGCAATTCCAATGGATGGAGCAATAAGCGTTTTAAGGATTGTATTATTGCTTTTTGCAAACTGGATTTTCAAAACTCTGTTTGTTATTGTATTGGCAGTAGTATTCTTTTCAAGGTTTCTGGCGTTTAAAGAGCAAATAAGCCAAGAATGAGTCTTGGCTGACGGTTCTTTGCCTCAATGAGTCAAAAGAACCGCTTACCGAAACATAAACCTTTCCGAAAGACTCAGTCATTTTGCAAAGTTGTGTTTGCCTATGACTTTTACGATTGGTCTGGACCAAATCCATTTGCTGGTTGCCGTATTGGGATTATAATAGTATATGGCTCCCCCTGAGGGGTCCCATCCGTTTAGGGCATCTCTTGCAGCCTTGTAAGCGGTGGCATCCGGAGCAAGGTTGATTTGTCCGTCAGCTACGGCATCGAAGGCTCCGGGTTGATAGATAACCCCAGCTATGGTTTTGGGAAATCTGCTGTCCCTCGTTCTGTTGAGAACCACTGCCGCAACTGCTACCTGACCCATATAAGGTTCACCGCGAGCTTCTCCGTAAACTAAGTGTGCCAAAAGGTTCAGGTCTTTATTGCCTGTTGGCTGAGCTGCGGCTGTTTGAGCTGTTCCGGTGGGGAGACCAAGAGCTGCCAATGTTTCAGGTCCTGCAACCCCATCTACCTTTAAACCGTTTTTGATTTGAAATTTGCGAACTGCCGAATAGGTTTTATAGCCATATATGCCATCAATTTTGCCATTGTAATACTTCCATATTGC
The DNA here is from genome assembly GCA_035384905.1 of Acetivibrio sp. Classification (GTDB taxonomy): domain Bacteria; phylum Bacillota; class Clostridia; order Acetivibrionales; family Acetivibrionaceae; genus Hungateiclostridium. The sequence goes on from DAOOJC010000167.1 coordinate 4,291, forward strand.
CAGCTTGTACTGAATATCTTTAACTTCCTGTCCGGTAGAGCCATAACGGGATAATGCAGCCCGGCTGTATCCGTATAGGTCGGATATTTCATCCCTGAACATAATTGATGTACCCAGAAGTGTTACTATGGCTATAGCCAGTACAGTTAAAAAAATAATTCTTTTATGCAAAGCAATTCTCCTTTTCAAAAAAATATTAATAAATATTTTTTATCAGACAAAGTTATTTTGTCTATTTTTGATTCAAATTATTATTAGTGGAATAAATTAATATTTTTATAAAGGATTTTGTGTAAAAATGGCGAAT
>DAOOJC010000168.1:0-4578 GCA_035384905.1 Acetivibrio sp.
CCACTAAATGTGAAGAAAAAATAATATACACCTGTTTAATGCACCCGTGGACATCACCCTTCTTTTATGGTATAATAAAAGTGGTAGTATATTTGTTTTATTCCTTTCGTTATTGTGTTTAGGTCTATATCAGGTAGTGTAAAGGTAATCTTTGCAAGTCGTTTAAAGGCTGTATTGACGCTTTCTCGTGTTAATTGTATTCTGTAGGTGTTTGTTTTCGCAAATATAATTATTGATATTTATGGATATTTAAGTAACATGTATATTTTGACGATAATCTTGAAGTTGCCGTACTTAAATAGTAAAATGAGAAATATATATTTACTGTATAGTTTGTGCCTTTAAACAGCTAATTTTAATTATATTTTTGGATAGGGACTTTTGGGGGCACAAGCTTAATAATGTATTTATAATTATAAAATACCGGAAACCGGGTATGTTAGAGAACATCAGGGTTTTGTATCAAATAATAAGGGGAGAGAACCTATGGAAGACAGGAAAAGAGTACTGGTTATATTCGGCGGACAGTCGTCGGAACATGAGGTTTCACGTATATCAGCTACATCCATACTAAAGAACATAAACAAAGAAAAGTATGAAGTATTAACGATGGGAATTACAAAAGACGGGAAATGGCTTCCTTATAATGGAGACATTGATAAAATTCCTTCCGGTGAGTGGGAACAAATTGCATTAAGCGAAAACGTAAAGAGTATCGGTACCAAAAACAGTCTGTTGGATGCGATGGTTGTTTGTAATGATACCGATGGAAATATTGATAAATCGGGAAAAGCTCAGGTTAGCGGGAAAAAGATTGATGTGGTTTTCCCGGTACTCCATGGCTGCAATGGCGAAGATGGCACTATTCAGGGACTTTTTGAGCTTGCTTCGGTGCCTTATGTGGGCTGCGGTGTTTTGGGTTCTGCGTTGGGAATGGATAAGATATATGCCAAGATAATGTTTGAAAAAGCAGGGATACCTCAGGCGGACTACCTTTATTTTACAAGAAAAGAAATAAGCCGGGATGTTGACAATGTTGTTTCGAGAATAGAAGAAAAGTTTGCATACCCGATATTTGTTAAGCCTTCAAATGCCGGTTCTTCAGTGGGTGTAGTGAAGGCTCACGACAAGAAGGAATTGGAAGAGGCATTAAATTTCGCTGCCCGGTACGACAGAAAAGTACTGGTTGAAGAGTATATCAACGGCAGGGAAGTGGAATGTGCTGTTTTGGGAAATGATGACCCAGAGGCATCCACAGTGGGTGAAGTAATTCCGGGAAATGAGTTTTATGATTACAGGGCAAAATATATTGACAACAGCTCAAAAATAAAGATACCTGCTGATTTGCCTGAAGAGACTATTGAGAAAATCAGGGGGTATGCAGTAAAGGCCTTTAAGGCTCTGGACTGCTGTGGCTTGGCGAGGGTTGACTTTTTCGTTCATAAGGAAAGCGGCAGGGTTTATATAAATGAAATCAACACTATGCCCGGTTTTACAAGCATCAGTATGTATCCCATGCTCTGGGAGGCATCCGGGGTACCTTATGGAGAGCTTATTGAAAGGTTGATAAATCTTGCAGTTGAGAGATATGAAGATAATTCGAGGGAAATTGAAGGATAGAGATTTTGGTTTTGCAAAGCAGTAATCAGGATTTCGTACTTGGCGAAGGTGCGTTATAGATTAATATAATTATGCAGTTTAGTCGTATTATATTTGGGGGAAAATACTATGGATAACAGACCGATTGGCGTTTTTGATTCAGGATTGGGCGGACTTACCGTTTTAAAGGAGATTAGAAATTTGCTGCCGACAGAGAGCATAGTTTATTTTGGAGACAGCGGAAGAGCACCATATGGAACGAAATCAAAGGAAACCGTTATCAAATATACATTTCAGAACATACGGTTTCTTTTGAATCAAGATATAAAGATGATTGTAATTGCATGCAACACCGCAAGTGCTTGCAGTATTGATTTGGTGAAGCACAGCTTTGACATTCCGGTGATAGAGGTGGTAGGGCCCGGAGCGGTGAGTGCTGTGAGGGAAACAGTGAACAAGAAGGTTGGGGTAATAGGAACAGTAGCAACGGTAAACAGCGGAGTTTACGAAAAGGCGATAAGCCGCTTGGATCCTTCGATAGAGATATTCCAGAAGGCATGTCCCATGTTTGTACCCCTTGTTGAGGAGGGCTGGTGGGAGAATGATATTGCACAAAGAATTGCTGAGGAATATTTGCTCTCATTGAAGGAGAAGGGTATAGACAGCCTTGTTTTAGGGTGTACCCACTATCCTCTTTTGCATAAAACCATCTCAAAGGTGATGGGAGAGGGCGTCAGGTTGGTTAGTTCGGCATTGGAGGTTGCCAAAGTTGTTAAGGAGGTGATAAATAAGAATAACGCCGCAAGGGATGAAAAGATCGGACCTGTGTACAGGTTTTACACCAGTGACAGTGTCGAAAAGTTTGAATCTCTAGGAAATTCCATTTTAAACGAAAAAATACATTCTGCTGAAAAAATTGACATTGAGAGATATTAGTAACACTTATAACCGGTTGAATCATGGAAGAGCTTTATGTACTAAGAAAGCAGGAAGGTATTTAAATTATTAGTAGGGGCAGTATGCCCTTATAAAAATGGAGGCGGTCTTATGAATAAGAATGTTATTATATCGGTAAAAGGGATTCAAACTTCTGCAAACAATGATAAGAATATATTGGAACTGGTGACGGAAGGTAAGTATTATAAAAAGGGCAATGCTTATTATGTGACCTATAAAGAAAGTGAAGTAACAGGCATGGAAGGTACTACAACCACTTTAAAGATTTCTGACGGAGTAGTGACTCTAATGAGATTTGGTTCGGTTAACACGCAGTTCATTTTTGAGCAGGGACAAAAACACATGTCATATTACGATACTCAGTACGGAACTTTCACAATGATGGTTACTGCCCGCTTAGTGTCAATAGACGTTGACGACAGTGGCGGAGAAATAAAGGTTGATTATAAGCTTGAAATAGATAATAATAAAAGTGGTGAAAATGATTTGCATATGTTTATTAGAGAGGTAGGGCAGTTGAATGACAAATGTTGTGGAGACTATAAAGTATCAAATTGAGGGGATTATTAAAAACTCAGTACAAAGGGCATCGGAGAACGGAGAAATTCCGGAGCTTCCGGTGGAAGAACTTACTATTGAAGTCCCAAAGGATGCCGGACATGGCGATTTTTCAACCAATATTGCCATGCAGGCGGCAAAAGTTGCAAAAAAACCACCCAGACAGGTTGCGGACATTATTATTAAAAATATGGATTTGAATAATACATATATCGACAGGGTTGAGACGGCCGGACCTGGATTTATTAATTTTTTCCTTAACAATGACTGGCTGTATGATGCCTTGAAATTTATTCAAACTAAAGGAGAGGACTATGGCAGAATAGATTTGGGCAAGGGACAAAGAGTAATGGTTGAGTTTGTCAGTGCCAATCCCACCGGTCCTCTCCATATGGGCAATGCCCGGGGTGGTGCGTTGGGTGACTGTATTGCCAGCGTTTTGGAGAGGGCCGGCTATGATGTTACCAGGGAATACTATGTAAATGATGCCGGCAACCAGATTGAGAAGTTTGGTATTTCTCTTGAAGCCAGATATATTCAGCTTTTAAAGGGTGAGGATGCAATAGAATTTCCCGAGGACGGCTATCAAGGTGAGGACATTATTGAGCGGGTTAAGGAGTATATTGAAGAAAACGGGGACAAGCTTCTTAATGTGGACAGTGAGGAAAGACGCAAGGAACTTGTTAAGTATGTTCTTCCCAAAAATGTCGAAGCAATCCGAAATGGGCTTGAAAGCTACGGAATCAAGTTCGACGTATGGTTTTCCGAACAATCCCTGTATGATAGCGGTGAAGTTCAGGAGACCCTGGATTATCTTGAGAAAAACGGTTATACAACCAAAAAGGACGGGGCTGTATGGTTTAAGGCCACGGAGTTGGGAGCCGACAAGGACGAGGTATTGGTAAGGAATAACGGTATTCCTACATACTTTGCTTCCGATATTGCATATCACAGGAACAAATTTTTGAAACGCGGTTTTGACCGGGTAATAAACCTTTTAGGTGCCGACCACCACGGACATGCCGGCAGGATGAAATGTGCCGTAAAAGCTCTGGGAATTGACCCGGACAAGCTTGATGTTGTTTTGTTCCAGTTGGTCAGACTTTACAGAAACGGCGAGATAGCCAGGATGTCCAAAAGAACTGGTAAGGCAATATCGTTGACGGATTTATTGGAAGAGGTCGGAAGGGATGCCGCAAGATTTTTCTTTAACACCAAGGCATCGGGCAATCACCTTGATTTTGATCTGGATTTGGCAGTGGAGGAGTCTAAGGACAACCCTGTATTTTATGTTCAGTATGCCCATGCAAGAATATGCAGCATGCTGAGTTTATTGGAAAGTGAAGGGTTCAAAGTACCGGATATAAACTCCGTGCAATTGTCTTTACTGGAGGCTCCCGAAGAGATTGAACTTATGAAAAAGCTGGCGGCCTATCCGGAGGAAATAAGGATTTCTGCCCAGAC
>DAOOJC010000169.1:0-4576 GCA_035384905.1 Acetivibrio sp.
TCCCGGTATCTTTCCGGTAAAAGGTCCTTGTCGTCACACTCTTTAATTGCCAGCTTCGTCATAAACTCCACTTGCTGTGTACTGGGCTTGCATCTTGAAATGGCCTCTTCTAAAATATCCACCGTCAAAACGCATCCGTCCACATCATCCTCATTTGCAATTTCGTAGGCCTTTCGCACGACAGTTTCAATTTCCGCCCCGGTATAGTTCGCGGTTTTAGCCGCAAAAGGTGCAAAATCCTCTATATCTGTCTCAAAACCGTATTTTTTAATCATTATCTTAAATATTTCCGCTCTTTCACTTTCTTCAGGAAGCAATATCGGTATTTTCTTATCAAACCTTCCCGCCCGTTTAAGTGCCGCATCTAAAAGGTCAGGCCTGTTTGTAGCCGCGATAAAAACAACTTTCCCCCTATTATTTGTATTACTGGTGAACTGTAAAAATTCACTGAAAATGTTTCTGCTCACTCCACTGTCTGTGTTATCCCCTCTTCTGAAAGCTGTGTCTATCTCGTCAACAAACACTATAACAGGCTGTTGCGACTGTGCACCTAAAAGACACTTTTTAAAATTCTTCTCACTCTCACCCACATATTGACCTAAAATCCGCGACATATCAATCTTTACACAGTTAAAACCGCTGGATTTTGCAAGGGCATTGACAAGAAGAGTTTTGCCCGTTCCCGACGGTCCGCATAAAAGTATTCCCATCGGCACCCTTCTCAAATCTCCCTTTTTTATCGGTTCTACAATATTCTTAAGGAGGTATTTTTTGGCCCTATCCATTCCTCCTATATCCTCAAAGCTTATTTCAGGATATATAAACTCCAAAACATCTCCATATTCTTTTTGGAGCACTGAGTGTTTCTTCTCCTTTATAAATTCAAAGCTTACAGCCACATTCTCAGCTTCAGCCTTTAGCTTTATGTCTTTAATAGCCTTCTTGCTAAGTCCCGATGACAGCTTGGCAAACTCGTCTGCACTGATGTCCATTTTTATATTATTGTCTTTTATAAGGTAGTTTATATACTCCTTTCGTGCTTCTTCATCGGGAAGTTCAATAAGAATCGGCTCTACCCTGTATGAAGATCTGAACACCTCTTTGTTTATTTCGGCAATAGTGTTTGCCAGCATAACTATCGTACTTCCTACTGTGGATATTTTGGCATTGTTAGACCATTCACACAGCCATATAAGTGCCATTCTTTCTTCAAGGGACATGGAAGCCACATCGCCGCTTGGAATCATCTTCTCCGTATGGTCAATAAAAAGCATCATCTTTGTATTCTTTAATGCAATGTCTATATACGGAAACAACTTTGACGGAAGGGCGTGCTTTAATCCCACCGCCACATTTGCTGTTATTTTATTAAACTCCTTTTCCATCCCCGCATCCAAGAATGTCAAACCTTTGGAAATATCATAGAAGGCTACGATGGAAAAGTTCCTCTGTTTAATAAACTCTTCGTAGAGGTATCTTTCAATATTCCTGTAGTTATCCACAACATCCCTTATATTAAAGTATAATACAAACTCATGGGATATCCCCGCTTTATATATGCTTAAGAAATTGTCATACCACATTTACGGCTTTTTGCCTCCCGATACATAAATTTTTGTTTCATCGATATAATTGCAATACTATATAAACTGCAAAACATATATCTTAACATGTTATTTCTATTTTATCACAAGATACATCCAAATCAATAGAAATATATACACAAAGGTACGGGAATCAAAATGAATCAATTTAAGAATAATAATTTTTACTTTTGAAATGCTAATATATAGTCGAAGGTTTATAAAATGAAACCGGTTAAGGAGGAATACAATGGAAACAGCAACTTTTAATGTTCCAACACTATCATGCAGTGCCTGCTCACGCAAGATTGAGGAAGGTGTAAAAGAAATAAAGGGTATTATGAATGTATCTTCCGACCTCAAAAGCCAGCATATTAGCGTGGATTACAATCCTTCGGAGATTACCCCGCAGGAAATAAAGAAGCACATATCCGCGATGGGTTATGAAATAATTTAGAAAATGCACCGAAACAGAATTTTTAAGTACGGCACCTTTGGTATAATCTACTCATATACCAGGGTGCCTCCCGAAAACATCTCATGTCCGACACGAATTGTGATTCCCATAGGCTACTTATCCATGTCCTTTAACGCCTTTATAATTGATTTCTCCTGATTGTCTATATGGATTTGGGCATACCTCTTGGCCCCTTCCACATCATGCCTTGAAATAGCTTCAAGAATGCATTGATGCTCCTTTATAAGATCCTTTGGGTTGCTGTAATCCTTCATATATATCACTCTGAATCTTTGTATCTGCTCCCTGAGATTACTGGAAATCTGGATAAGCCTTTCGTTCCTGGAAGCCCTGTAAATCAACTCGTGAAACTCCACATCCTTTTTAATGGACCCCTGCAAATTTTCCTTATAGGTATAGCTCTCAAACTGTACCTGTATATGGCTCAAATCCTTTATCTCTTCATCGGTTATTCTTTCAGCTGCAAGACTGGTGGCCATTCCGTCGAGAGTAGCCCTGACCTCCAAAACATCCATAATATCTTTAGCCGATAACTCTGCAACATGTGCTCCTTTACGCGGAAGCATGCTAACCAGCCCTTCAAGCTCCAGCTTCCTGATTGCTTCCCTTACAGGGGTGCGGCTGACTCCCATTTTTTCTGCCAGCTTAACCTCCATCAACCTTTCCCCCGGTTTTAACTCTCCGGAAATAATTGCTTCCCTAAGAGTATTAAAAACTACTTCCCTCAAGGGTTTATAATCATTGAGATTTACCTTTGAAAGCTTTCCAGCCATTTTGTCTCATCTCTCCTCACATAACGTTTCTGTTAAAAAACAATCCCATTCTTCGCCCTTTAATCTCTCATAGGCATACTCTGCCTTTGCACGGTCTTCAAATATCCCAAACACGGAAGGACCGCTCCCGCTCATCATGCTTCCCAAAGCCCCAAGCCTTATGAGCTCTTCTTTTATATCCTTTATAACTTTGTATTCTTCTATTGTAACAGACTCCAGCACGTTTTTCATGTTTTGTGCCACAAATACCCTATCCTTGTTGGAAATCGCTTTTATCAGCGTGTTTGTGTCCGGTCTGAAAGAAACCCTGCACAGGTCCAGATTTTTGTATACCCATGCTGTAGATACATCAATTCCAGGCTTAACCAATACAATATCAACCTTTGAAAAGGAATCCAATTCGGTGAGCACTTCCCCTATGCCCTGTGCAAGCATGGTTCCTCCCTTTATACAGAAAGGAACATCGGCACCAACTTGTTTGCCGGCAGCCATGAGTTCATCTTCACCAAGATCCAATGAAAACAGTGAATTCATACCTTTGAGCACAGCAGCAGCATCGGCACTTCCTCCCGCCAAACCTGCAGCAGCAGGAATGTTCTTTGTGATGTTAATGCAAACACCCCTGTCGATATTATACTCCTTCATAAGGAGGCTTGCTGCTTTATATGCAATATTATCGGCTCCAGTCGGTATACCGGGCCTATTGCACTCAATCTCAATACCACTGTCCCTGACTTCAAGGGTAACTATGTCATGCAGGGCTATGGTCTGCATAATCATCTTTACATCATGATAACCATCCGGTCTCTTTCCGGTTATGTCAATAGATAGATTTATTTTAGCATATGCCTTCAAGCTGATCGATTCCATTTTACACCCTTTTCTTAATAATTTGCCGATTATTTTATGAAATATTTTTTTATTAATTATATACAATACAAAATTCTTTTTCAACAATGGTAAATTACAAAAAGTCTGGAGGTTGCCGGTCTAAACTTTGATAAACTGGTTAACTCAACAGATATTACAATATTGAACACGGAGTAAATACCTGGGCAGAATTTACTTGCCTTCAATGATTGTTTGCATTATACAGGATAAACTAAAGGACTTGAAAATAAAAATTCAAGTCCTTTAGTAATCAAACAGGCTCTGTACCTTCGAATCTTAAGTTTTGAATATTTTTCTTTACATTTTCAATTCACCCGTAATTATGTACTTAACTTATTTTCCTTGGAACTATAATTTGCTGCCCGATTTCAATTGCATCATCCTGATTAATCTCATTAGCCCTGCATATGTCTTCCACCGTTGTGCAATATTTCTTTGCAATTCTCCACAGGTTATCTCCAGGTTGTGCAAAGTATATTGTAATACTGGGATACTTCTTGAGGCTTCTTTCTTCAACAGGGCTTTCATTTATGTCTGCAATAACGGAAATGTCCACCGGATCTAAAACTCGGACATTTATGTTTAACACAATTCTTATCTCAACTTCATTTGCCGAAAGCATGCTGTAGTTGCAATGCTCAATATCCATATCCACGTCGCACCTTGCACCGGGTTTTATGTTGTCTACCTCTATTCTCTGACTGAAGGGTAATTCACTGTTATAAGAAAACACCGGCTGTTCAGTGTTGTTTGCCACATAAAGGATACTGCTTTTAACAGCTCCCTGCAAATCCACATAACCGTTTTTGCAGCTATATTCAAACAGGCTGGGCTTGCACAGAACATTAAAC
>DAOOJC010000170.1:0-4571 GCA_035384905.1 Acetivibrio sp.
GGATGGACAAGAAAAAGCTATTGGCTTTTTAAGGACCGGCAATGGGATTTGTATTCCGGTATTCAGGATACGAAGGATGAACTATCGGTGTTGAAGTGGCGGTACCATGTAAGGCAGCTTCAAAGAGATTTAAAGTACTTTAGTGTTACAAGAATGATGTATTTGCCGGGAAGCGACAAATACAATTCGATAACTGAAAATATTGATAAACTATGGATTGACGGTATTTTTGATGAATGGACACAGCGTGCGGTGCTTCAATTTAAAGATGCTGCAAAAGCTGGGGCAAGGTTTGATCCCATAAGACGGGAGCTGGTTTTCCCGTATATAGACAATCCCACCTTCAAAGGTAAACTGGATGGGGTTGTGGATGAGGAAACAAAGAATGAAATTGAAAGATGGCATGATTATGTACATAATATATTAAATATAGACAGTGTTGTTGTTGAGGACTGCTCTATTCCGTCTGTCAAATTGACGGGGTTAAAAATAGTAGCTCCAATGTTAGCTTGCTCAGCCCTGGTAAAAGAACAGGGGAATGTAAACATTTTGCTGGCGTGTCCCATTAAATCTGACAACAACGAGATTACCGCTGATGATATAAGGGAAAATCTCAATTGCTTTATGTTCTTGCATGAGCCTGCGGATAAAAACAGGCCTTTTCTATGCGATGATTATGTTCCGAATAAATGCAGGGAAGATAAATATACGGTTGTTGAAGTAGCAGAAGCAGATGAGTCTTTTGGTCTGTTTTATAAAGGTACCAAAAATCCTGAGGTTTTTAAGACTTTAGCACAAAATATAGATACTTGGTATGAGGAAGAGGTAATTTATTCGGTTACTGAGAATGCGGAAAATAAAGAAATTGTAAGGAGAAAAATATGGGATATTTATGATAAAAAATATCCGGGGCTTCTTGAAAAGCTAGGAGAAGAAGGGCTGAAGCTGTGGAAGGTGGTTATAAAATTAAGCGGAAATGTCAAGCCCGGTTTCCATCTGTTGAAAATAAAGGACGGAAATGATTTGAAGCCACATCCTGTAAGGGTTTTTCCTTCTGAAAAAGAAGAATATAAAGTAATACATCTTACCGATTTACATATAGCTTCAAGGTATGACGAATTATTCGATTGCCTTGGCGACAGTTTGCCGCATTACAATAACCCTAACGACAGGCTCAGGGAATTTATTGAAAAAGCCAGGCATATAATGCCCGATTTAATTATAATTACCGGGGACGCAGTAGACAATGCAAATAACCACAGACCCTATGATACTCAGAAAGGAAAACATGTTTTCAAATCTGTGGTGGACATGGACAGCAACTGGAGAAGGCTGCATTATATACTTACGACAGAACCGGGGATCGATGTACCGGTATACATATCCCTGGGCAATCATGATTTTAAACACAATCCTTCTTCAATACAGCATCGCTGCAAGGATTTGAACATATCACAGGAAGAGGCTGAAAACTATACTTATGATACAGTAGATTCCAATAGCACTGGGGCAGTTTCTAAGTGGCGGTTTTCAAAAAGCCTCGGAGATACATTATATGCCGATGAAAATGCAGCACAGTATTATTTTGAGAATTTCTGCCCTTTTACGGACTTTTCTTTTAATATTGAAAACCTTAATTTCATTTTGATGAATTCAGGACCCGATAAAAAAATCTTTATAAGTGATTATTCTAGTGCACAGCAATGGGATGAAACCTGGGCTTATGTCCGCGAGATTTTATCGGGAGATGCTCCCGCACCGACATCACAAGGGTTTGGCGAACGGCAGCTTTCATGGCTAAAAAAGGTGATAGAAGATAAGGGAAATTATACCAATATTTTTTGCATGCACAGCAATGTAATCAATCCCTCGGTGACGGGACTTATGCTGAAGGAAAATGCTCTGCAGGATGATTTGGATGATGACAGACAGACACCGGGGGAAATGCTCGTCGGGATGGGTGGAATTATACGGCTTGAAGGATGGGGCTGTGAAGATATAATTGACAGGGAAGGGTGGCTAACCGAGTCTGCCCGAAACAAACTGAGAAATACGGCAGGTGATCCGCCAAGACGGTGGATGCCTATGTCAGCAGGAGATTTGGAGTATATCCGTGAAAAAATAAAAATTATTGATAATATTATCGAAGACCTTAAAATGGGGAAAGAACTGAACCACAGTGAGTTGTACGTATTGCCGGAAGAAAAGTATCCCCAGGCAATGAGGGATTCGTGGTATCCAGCTCTGATGGAGGAGCTTGAAAGCCTTAAGAACAAGCTTAATTCCCTTTTGGAGATTGACTACAGTGTCAGTTCCATAGATAAGGGCAGAAGTGAGCTATTAAAATTATTTGAAAACGGAAGCCTTAAGATTGCCCTTACCGGACATTTGCATAAAAACATGGAATTTAGATGTGAAAGAAAAGACGGCAGAGTTAAGTGGTATTCGGGAAACTATTCCGATTATGATGAATGCCTGGACTACTTTAATCAGCAGGGTGACGGACTGGTACTTTCCACTGCTTGTTCCGGATTTCTCGGAACCGAGGATACCTATGACCCAAAAAATAATGAATACGGCAAGAAGCATGAAAAAGCTTGGTACAGGATGCTGTCAATAAGCAGCAACGGGCAAATAAGAGGGTTTAAAAAAATACCCTTAGGGGATAAAAATGATGCGGGACTGTATTAACAAGAGGATATCACTTCTGTTATTTGATGGGGGTTATAATTATGGGCAAGGATTTGGATAAAAGCAGTGTAGACATTGATAACATCGATATAAGCGTTCCAACGGTAGATTTGGAAAAAGACTCAAAGCCTCTGGACAGGGCAGTTATAAAAATAAATCCGATAGAATACCGTATTAAAAAGTTTGGGCTGTTCAAATACACTGCTGCGTTAAGAAATCTTACCATCGCATACAATGGGGATATTCAATACAAAATTAAAGAATGCATTGATTATTATAAAAACAATACCGACAATAAAGAAGCTTTGATTTACAAGTCCGTAGGTTCTTCTGCAGCTTCAATGACCACTTGTGCACTTATTTCGGATCAGGATGGCAACTTCTTTGTCTGTTCTTTAAATGAGGACATATGGTTTGACGATGTAAAAACCCCGGATGATTATTCCAGTATTTACGCAGGATTAACCGTTGTCGAGACCGGAGGAAGAAAATACTTGCCCAATATGGATAATGAAGAGGGGTATTATAAAGTAAATTATATTGTTACATCCGACTTATATGTGCTTGTAGCGGTTCCCAACCGCCTGGACTTGACAGAAGGCAATGCAAACTATTATGCATTAAGGGGAAACAGTGCCTATTCTCAGGATATTGTCACATCGCTTATATTTGAAGCGAAATCCGGAGAACTTGAAAAGTATGTGACGTCAAAATTTTATAAGGGTGAAGTATTATGAAGACTGTTAGGATACCCGATGATGCTTTAAGACAATACTATAATGATTCGGCAGAGTTTTCTAAGATAATTGAATATTTTAAAAAATCCGGGATAAAGCATGAAGTAAATATAGACGCCCTGACAGGGTATAAGTTTATTCAATACGGTGATAACGATCGAAGTATGTATATAGTTAAGGCTGATGAAGGAGTCTATCTGCCGGAGAGTAGATATAAATTTTTTCCTAAGGAATTACTTAGCGAAAAAAGGGTCATAACAATTGGTTTTGAGAATAACCATATTAAACCCGGACAGAGTGTAACTCTATACATTGATACTCCACGTTCAATATATAATGTAAAAGTGTTTTTGGAAAATATTAAAACAAAAGAAAGGAAACAGCTATATAATATAATTCCGGAAATGCTTTATAGGGGAAAGATTAATGTTTATTGGATTGCTGATAATGACATAAAACTGGGGGAATATAGGGCAGTATTAATATGGTCTGAGTATGAAAGCAGGCGAAAAGAATCTGTTTCATCCGTGTCTGTATTAAAGGTTATAACAGATACAGGCATAAGACTGGGAAAATATTTTTTATCAAACGGATCAGATCATATTTATATATATACTAGAAAGGTTTTGAAAGAGGAGCTGTACCATGATGAAAAAAGTAAGGAGGAAGCATTCAAAAAGCTAGTCCTGTTTATAATGGAGAACAGCAAGAGGGAGGAATCCTATGCAGTAATTGAGACTGCAGCTTCCGGCTCAAACAAGAGGAACATGCTCAGGCTAATGACAATTAATCACAATTTTAGTATTAAGGATTTACATAAAGACGGCAATGTAAAAAATTTGCTGCCTCCATCGCCGCAGGAGTTGGCTGAATTGGAATCGGAAAATAGAAAAATAGAAAGTATAATAATCGGCAATTATGTACAGTTATGTCTTGGTTTGGATGAAATCGGGAAATATGTTTACAAATGTGCAGATATTATTTCTGAAAACTATAACTTGGACGATGAGGTTTTTTTTAAGTTTAAATTTTCTAATAAAATAAAAGAGTATTCTTTTTCTATCGAATCAATTAAAGGGGCACATACAAACCGATATATTCTTCCGTTTGAGTTTTCGCAATATATACAAATTAAATTGCTGC
>DAOOJC010000171.1:0-4569 GCA_035384905.1 Acetivibrio sp.
TATATAAAGCATTATAAACGTAAATGCTCCAATTTATTATTGCCTTCCATGTTTGCCATTAATACTAATATACATATATATTGGAGATTTTTCAAGGAAATTCACACCACAGGCATCAATAAGCCATTTTTCCTCTTTTAATTTTAAGATCTCTTTACTCTTTGTTTCAAGACTACATAAAAAGTCCACTTTTACAGCGTTTTCTACATGTACTTTTATCCCTGATAAGATATTAATTCAAGTAACTACATTAAATACTATCCTTCATTTTCTCAAGGATGTTCTCTTGTTCCTGAATATGCATCAATCATTCTCTTACTTTCAACAATTGCTCTTTTCTCATCAAAATCGGAATCTTTAATCCATTGTTTATAATGTACAATTTCATGTGCTATAGAATATAAGTAAGCTACTAATGCACTATCCTTACCTTTCTTTTCATATAATTCTTCATAGTCCCCAGTGGCAATCCTTATATAAGGCTCAACATTTTTTTCAAATGGAGCAAAAAATGTTGCTGTAACTAATTCACCCTCCATATTTCTAATTCGATACTCTTTTTTAAGGTATATAACGACTCTAATCGGAAAGTTATTTGTTTTCCTTAACCACTTACCAAACTCAATGCATGCCCTTCTCACTTCTGAATGTACACCCTTTGAACTTCTTATTCTTAAACCACTTCTAGGATAAATCATGTTGATCGTCCTTTCACAAATAACTTTAACGTTTTTTTCTTATACGGTAATCACGCCCTGGAGTATGTTTTTTCATTGGACGATTAGGATCTTTATTAGAACGCGGAATCCAGTCATCATCCCTTCTCTTTTTTTCATTCACTTCTCGACCTTGTTTTTTTCTTCCTGCTTTTCCAACAGGGCCTTGTCTAGCTTCTGATATCCAATCTTTTATATAGCTTGATAAACTCTTAACTGAATCCCATGCATCTGTGATTACGTCCCAGATTTCATCTTGTGCATCAGAAGCCCACTCAACCCCACATGTAGCTAATATTGCTAAAACACCTAAAACAATAATTTCATCAACAGGACCTGTAAAGGCGTCATCAATGCCAAACCACATTCCACTTACATCTGTATATATAACCGGATTATTACCACAATAGGCAAATATATTTCCTATCAGCAGCTCTGCAGGATTCTCACCTAGGTTTCTTGTCACTTCTTCTGCTAGTGTCTTGAGTACTTCCGCTGCATCCGCATTAATAAACCTGCCCTATTCTGGGTTATAATACCTACTCTGCAAATAATACAAACCTGTCTCTCTGTCGTACCTGTAACCTCTATACCTGTAAGGATTCTTTTCCCCTACCGTACTTGCCAATGGACCCGTCATGCTTATTAACTTACCCCATGTATCATAAGTATAACTTACCACCTGCTCTCCTGTGCTGTCAATAATTCCTGTAATGTCTCCCTGTAAATTCCGGATATAGTAGTACTCATTTCCATTCAGGTTCATACTCAAAAGGCTTCCGTTTGCATCATAGGTATAATAAATACTGTCTGTACCGTTTGTTTCATAGGTTACTCTGTCACCGACTAAATGATACCTTGTAGTAACAGCGTTTGCTGTCTTTTCATATCTTTTGCCGGTATCATATGTATAGTTTATAGTTCTTATCGGAGTCCCTGGATTTTGGTTTTTCGTATAAGCATACTCTGTCTTGCTTGTTATGTTTCCACCTACATCGTAATTGTATATGATTGTTTTGTCCAATACCTGATATTTGACAACGATTATCCTGAAATACACAAAAAAATTAGAATAAGACAGTAAACGAATTTGTAAAAGCATAGTATATCACAGACTGTTTATGCATAAAATGGGAAGAATACAATAAAGGAGGGATTTTATGAACAACCGGTGCATATACGGCCTGAGATTAATGATAAAGTACATAAACAGCAAGTATCCGAAGTTGTATAAGATAGTTTTGGACTATAAATTATTTCATCAAGAAGAGATTGACAGTGAAAAATGCATAGGAGCGGCCTTTGGCATACTTTATCCCGGTGCGAACCCTGAAAACACCATAAACTTCATAGCCTCCTTCCACGCCATTGATCTATACGTATATTCTCTCTGTGCCAGTTTCCACAAAAAGGACGTATTTCTTTTCAGCACGATTTATAATTCCTTGAGAGATGCGGTGGATCCCAAAAGAAAAATCTCGGTGGAACAAATTGATTGCTTGCAAAAGGGAGACGTCCAAAACATCACCCGGCTTATAGAACAGTGCAGGATACATATTAATACGCTGCCCTCCTATAGTGTTGTCATAGGCCAGCTGAAAAAGTTTATCCAGATGTACTCGGACTTTCGGATATATTCTCTTTTCGACAAAGATACAAGAGAAAAGAAAATTGAAACCTGGGCTCAAAGGTATCATGACGAAAACGTAGGGATATCCAAATGGGAGATGAGTGCCGCTTCGAATTCCACACTGCTTATATTGGTTCTCTTTGCCTGTGCCCATGACCCTCACCTTACAGGGGAAGAGGTCGATAACATATGCTCTTCCTATTTCCCATGGATTTGCGGCCTTCAGGTTCTGCTCCGCGACTTTGTGAACGCCAGCGAAGACCTTCAACAGGGAAAACCCAATCTCACATACTACTACAAGAACTTAAAAACGTGCGAGGAAAGAATTTCCGTATTTATCGAACGGGCCTTGGAAAGCTGTAACAATCTGAAATACCCTCATTTTCACCGAACGATTGTTGAAGGAGTCATCGCCATATACTTGTCAAACCCCAAAGCCTTCTACGGAATGAACAGGTTGGCCAGTATGAGTCTGATAAAAAAGGGGGGTTCAAACGCAAATACGTATTACAATCTGTGCAGATTTTTAAGGTCTTCCGGAAAGCTTTAATTCATCATTCAGAAAAATAATTATCAGCCAAAAACCAGGGTGCATATCCACACTGCCGCAATTACACCCGCCAGATCTGCTATAAGGGCCGCTGCCAGGGTATACCTGATCTTTTTTACACCCACGGCTCCAAAGTATACTGCCAGAGTATAAAATATGGTTTCGGTAGAACCCATCAAGGTTGATGCCACGCGGCCGACAAAAGAATCCGGGCCGTGCACCTTGAATATGTCGGACAGCATCGCCAGGGCTGCACTCCCTGAAATAGGGCGGAGGAAAACCATGGGAAGTGCATCCGGAGGAATCCTTAAAAAATTAGTAACGGGTTTAACCGCAAAAATCAGAAGATTCAATGCACCCGACGCCCTGAACACTGCCACCGCAACCATAAGTCCCACCAGCGAAGGAATAATCTTAAATACAGTAGTTATCCCCTCTTTGGCACCCTCTATAAAAACATCATAAACCTTCACTTCTTTATACATACCCACACATAATATGATTATAAAAATTGCAGGTATGGCATATATCGAAAGTTCTTTTACTATATTCATGACTTCCCCCGTCCGGTCCTTTTTGCATGCCTTGGTTTATTGCCGAGTAAAGACGAAAAAATTTTGGCAGCAACCACCCCTGCAGTAGCAGCACACAGGGTAGCCACCCATATGGTACCGATTACTTCCGTAGGGTTCTTTGAGCCTGCGGCGGCTCTCAGTGCAATAACCGTTGCAGGTATAAACTGCAAACAGGCAGTATTTAACACCAGAAACATGCTCATCTCATCGGTAGCCACATCCTTGTCGGGATTAAGCTTCTGTAACTCGTTCATGGCCTTCAGCCCCAAGGGGGTTGCCGCATTGCCAAGCCCCAAAAAATTGGCAACAAGGTTCATTACAATAGCTCCACCGGCAGGATGTTCCTTCGGTATGCCTGGAAACAAAAAACTCATGACCGGCCTTATAGCTTTCGAAATCTTCTTAATAATGCCACTTCTCTCTGCAATGTTCATGATCCCGGTCCAAAGACACATAATTCCAAGAAGGCCTATCCCAAGCTCAATCGCATTCTGAGAGGAATTCACCACCGCCTGGGTTACTTCATCCACCCTTCCGTTCATTATCCCCACAGCAATGCCCAAGACCAGCATTACAAACCAAATGTAATTTAACACAGCAAACCTCACACTTTTAGGGAGCACATTATTATATAGAAGAAAAATATATAAGAAGCTTTAGTTTCTGAAATTTTTTCTTCTTACTTTATTTGACGCACCCTGCTTTTAATTGTACATACCTAATAATGTATATGAGGATACTTATTATAATATGAAAAATCAAATTTTTGAATAAATGGTTTTAATGTGGGTATATATTATGTAAGCAAAGAAAAAAGGAGGTAAATTAAAAATTTTGGCGAATTTCAGTATATGTGCCGGGTATAGAGTTTACCAGTAATATATTGGATGGATAGCCCTTTTATCCTTGTATTTTTAAAAAACACTAGTTTATTGACCAATTGACTTGTATTTTAGTTAGAGTCTATCAAATGCAAGTTAATAGTAACTTAATAAAAAACCGTGTTATATTATTGTATTAATTCCATAATTTATTATTGTATTAAATTGAATTTTTTAAAAATAATTGTTGACTATTATTGGCATTTATGGTATCATG
>DAOOJC010000172.1:0-4565 GCA_035384905.1 Acetivibrio sp.
AAGCAAAAGGATAAAGACCATACAGACAGTAGGAAGTATGAGGGACCTTAAATTGATTACATTTATTTGTTTCAATGAAATAGCCAGCATTACCGGTACTATGATTATAATTGCTACAAAGTATGGAGTCATATGCTATCCCCGTAATTTATAACTTGCCTCTTGGTTTATTCTATTTGGTTGTTATGAAAAATAGAACTTGGTTTAATACATAAAAATACAGTTTAATTTGTTGATGGTATTGAATTTTTTGCGATTAATTTGAGTTTCGCTATTGACAAATCAGGTCTAAAACGATAGACTTTAACCGGGTCTATTAAAATAAACCTAGGGAGGCAAATATATGGAAAAATATAAGCTGTTTGATGCGGAATACAAGTTTGTCAGCATTATCTGGGACAACGAACCTATCAATTCCACTGAACTTGTAAAGCTGTGTGCAGATAAACTTGGGTGGAAAAAATCAACTACTTATACTGTATTAAAAAAGCTCTGTGAACGCGGTGTTTTGAAAAACAAGGATGCGACAGTCACTTCACTGGTAAAGCGTGAAGATGTGCAAAAATATGAAAGCAGGGCTGTATTGGAAAAAAACTTTGACGGTTCACTTCCGAAATTTCTGACCGCCTTTTTGAGCGGCCGCAAGCTTTCTGAAAAGGAAGCCGAGGAGCTTAAGCGGATTATAGAGGAGGCGGTTAAATGAGTGTACTTCAAAATTTATTTATATCTATTTTTAAAATGAGTATTACTGCATCCTATGTGGCTATTGGTGTTATTTTTATACGTATGTTTCTAAAAAAATGCCGAAGATTTTTTCCTATATTCTTTGGGTTCTGGTGTTTTTCCGCCTTTTATGCCCCTTTTCTTTTAATTCGGCTTTGAGTTTTTTAAACTTGGTAAACCTTAATTCAAAGCATGGAAGTGGGTATCTGAGTTTATACCGCAAAATCCGGGCATGGTTAAGTCCGGTATTAACAGTGCTGTAACTGCTTCTTTGCCCGCATCCGTTCCGTCAACAAGCATGAATGTTATACAGATATGTATAACGGTTTTCAGTTTTGTTTGGATTTTTGGTGTTGTTGTGCTGATATTTTACAGCATTTTTTCCTGCCTGAAAATCAGAAGAAAGCTTCGGACTGCGACAATTGTAAAAGACAATGTCTTTGAAACCGATGCCGTAAAAAGAGATGGGACCCGAAAACAGACCTTGTAAACGATGTGCAAATTGACTTTATCAGGATTACTTTTGAAGACGGAACCGTAGTTGAGGAAGAGGTTTCCATGGATAAGGGATATATAGTTATTGCCGATACCGAGGCAGGTATAAAAAATATTGAAGTTTTTAACAAGCAGGGAGAACTCCAAAGCGATTTGAGTGAGACCATTTATTGGGAACAAACTTGGTTTTAATAGATGGAAAAAAAGTCCTATCATAAAAAAGGACGAAAAGGATTCAGATTGAAGTAAAAAAATATGTACATAAAGCCGGAAAAAGGAAAAATATTGTTTCCAATTCACCATATTGTATTATATAATTATAATGTAAGAAAATAATCGGGGGGGAGTAGAATGAGGCTTAAAAGAGCAATTTCTTTATTATTGATTGTGTGCATAATTTTTGCATTCAATCCGTCGCTTTTTGCATCACGGGGGGCTTATGACAGGAACGGCTTTCGTCTTGTACCGGTTGACAGTGATTCGACCGGCATTGCGGTTGACAGCGAATTTTTATTGGAGACAGAAAAGGATTTTACTTTAGAGGAGGTAAAAGACGCTTTTTCAATTGACGGTGAGCCTGACCCAATTATCGAAGAGCTTGACCCGAACTTTTTCAGCATTAGGCTTTCAAGACCGCTTTTGGAGAACACCGTTTATACCTTCAGAATGAGTACTGATATTGAGACAACATGGGTTTTTCAAACGCAGACAGAGTTTAAAATATTGGGTTCTCTGCCCGGAAACGAATCGGTGGGAGTCCCGGTAAACACAGGAATAGAAATATATTTCAGCCACTCGGATTTCAGCAATTTAGAGGATTATTTTGAAATTACTCCTTATGTTCGCGGAAGGTTTGAGGTACACGATAAAACAGCTGTGTTTGTACCAAATGGGCTGACAGAAGAGACGGTCTACACTGTTAGAATTAAAAAAGGAATTAAGATCGAAGGTACCGAAAGAGCAATAAAAGATGATTATGTATTTTCCTTTGAAACAAAAACAAAAAGCACTTCTGATACTACTGAGCCCACAATATATATTAATTATAACCGGCAGATAACAGATTTCTTACCTGAGGAAAAACCTCAGTTACCTTTCAGCTATTACATAATGAATGCAGGAGCAAGTTATAAAGAAGTAATCCTTTATACTGGGGTTTATGCTTTTAAGGATTTCGAGTCTTTTTATGAAGCAGTGTGCGTTAAAAACAATATTCCTCAATGGGCACAAGCTAGCTATTCCAAGAATTACGTTCCTGTTGACGGGCTTGAAAAAGTTTTGGAATTTAAGCAGATTTTGAACGAAGGCGGACGGATGTCGGGAAACTATAAGATTGAGATTCCTCAAAACCTTCCGGAGGGATATTATATTGTGGAAAGCCTCTGTGAGGGTAAAAGAGCTCAGACCTTTATTCAGGTTACCAATATAGGTACATATATAACAAAGAGTGACACCAAAACCCTGGTATGGTTAAATGACTTGAATTCGGGAGAACCTTTGGGTGGTGCTGCTATTAGCTTTTCCAATGTTAATGACTCCTTCTATACAGATAAAAAAGGAATAGCAACCTTTGACACTGAGCTAATTAATTATGTCAGCAATGAGACTTACAGCTGGAAAACCCAGCTTATGTCTGTGAAGACTGCTGATGGCAGAAAGTCTCTTTTAGATACTACATCGTACGTTTATAACTATGATTACTATTATGGAGACTACTATTACTATAATTATAATAGTAGCAATAACAAATATTGGAGATATTTCTTTACCGACAGGGATATGTACAAACCCGATGATACCGTTAATGTTTGGGGATTTATTAAAAACAGGTATGAGGATGAAGAAATTGATTATCTGACGTTGGAGATTTATCAGTCGTGGTACTACGGGTCCGGTCGTATTCCCATTATTAAAGAAAACATAAGTGTGAAGGACAACTTCTTTGAGGGGCAGGTAGAACTTCCGAATTTACCGAAAAATTATTACACCCTATTGCTCAAGAAAGGCAATACCACTATTTCCAACAGTGTTATCCGGGTAGAGGATTATGTGAAGCCTTCATACAAAATGCAGATTGAAAAGGATAAGCAGGCAGTGTTTATCGGGGATAAGGTTAATTTCAAACTCAATGCGGCATTTTTCGAAGGAACCGGAGTATCAAATTTGAATGTGAATTATACCATTGGTACAGCTGCTCTTACCGGAAGTTCCATTACCCAAAATACTGTTACGGATACCACTGGGAATCTGGATATAGAGTATATACCTGAGGTTACCAAAGACGGTTTGCAGGGAATAACCTCAGTCGGCATTAATGCCAGAGCCCTTCTTCCGGAATCGGGAGAAATAACTGCTTATAATTGGGTGAGGCTATTTATAAACGATATAGATGTAAGCCTTAAGGGAGAAATAAATAATGGAAAAGGAACTATAAACGCCAAGGTTCATGAAATTGTCCTTGACCGCCTTAACAACGGAACGGCACAGAATAATAACGATTATTTGGGAGATCCCGTAAATTCCAAGAGGATCGTCGGGACAATATATAAGAATACCTGGCTTAAAGAAGAGTCGGGTACTTACTATGACTATATAAACAAGGTTACCCGCAAAACGTACAGATATTGGGTCGAGACAACACCGATTGACAGCATTTCGATGACAACATCCTCCAACGGAGAAGCTTCTTATACCTTTAATGCACCGAAGATTGAAGATACTTACTATACTGCAGTATTATCATGTATTGACAATTCGGGAAGGAGTATGAAGTTTGAAATATATATAGGAGAAAAGATTAACTATAGCGGTTCTAAAAACACCATATTTGCTCTTAATAGTGATAAAGGCAGCTACAGAATAGGTGAAGATGTCAAACTTGATTTTACCTTCTCAAATGAGAATCTTCCCGACGGTGACTATATTTACATACTGTCGCAAAACGGAATCAGAAGCTATGATACATCGGACAAGTCAAGCTATACCTTTGAGTTTAAAGACGAATACATGCCCAATGTTCAAGCTACGGCAGTATATTTTAGCGGTAAAGGCTATGTGTCAAGAAGTATGAATATTAAATATGACATGAGCGAAAAAAATCTTGTTATTAAAGCCGAAACCGATAAAAGTTCTTACAAGCCGGGCGAAAGGGTTACTTTAAAAGTTTATGTCACGGATATTTACGGAAATCCTGTGAAGGCTTGCGTAAATGCAAGTATAGTTGATGAAGCCTTTTTCAGTCTGGATGAGCAGTACGTTAATGTGCTTGAAAGATTGTTTGAAAATGTTTCTTCGGGAGTATATTTTGAAGCGGTGTCCCATGATATAAAAGAGAATATTTACCGAGG
>DAOOJC010000173.1:0-4563 GCA_035384905.1 Acetivibrio sp.
AAACATACAGATTGGAGGGGAATATTTGGAAAGTCTTATAGAGGTATCCCTGGAATTTGACAGAATCGAGCATGCGATGAACCTCTTTGGCAATTTTGACGAGAATATCAATATAGTTGAGGATGCTTTCAATGTAAAGATTATTTCCAGGGATAATGAGGTCAGGGTTGTCGGTTGCAGTGATGCAGTATATAAAGCACAAACGGTTCTTCAGCGGCTTATTAGTTTGGCAGCCCAGGGAGATACGATAACAAAACAGAATGTAAGTTATCTTGTTCAGTTGGCTGATGAGGACCAATTAGACAGGGTTAAGGATTTTCGGGCCGACTGTATTTGTGTGACAGCAAGGGGAAAGCAGATTAAGTCCAAGACCCATGGGCAGAAAATGTACGTTGATGCAATAAAGGAGAACGATATAGTATTCGGAATCGGTCCGGCAGGTACCGGAAAGACGTTTTTAGCTGTTGCCATGGCGGTGACGGCTTTCAGAAACAAGGAGATTAACAGGATTGTTCTTACCCGGCCTGCTGTTGAGGCGGGAGAGAAGCTGGGGTTTTTACCCGGTGACTTGCAGAACAAAGTAGATCCTTATTTAAGGCCGTTATACGATGCATTGTATGAGATGATGGGATTTGAAACCTACCACAAGTATCTTGAAAAGGGAATGATTGAAGTGGCACCCCTTGCCTATATGAGGGGAAGGACACTGGATGATTCTTTTATTATACTTGATGAAGCCCAGAATACTACCCCGGAGCAAATGAAGATGTTTTTGACACGAATAGGTTTCGGTTCAAAGGCGGTAATTAACGGTGATGTGACTCAGGTAGACCTTCCCGGGGATAAAAAATCCGGGTTAAAAGAGGTTATTAACGTATTAAAGGATATAAAGGGAGTTTCATTTGTTTATCTGTCTGATAAGGATGTTGTAAGGCACGAACTGGTTCAAAGAATCATACAGGCATATGAAAGGTATGATAAGGTTGCGAAAAATCATTTTTAAGGACAATGGCTTGAAAGGTGACAAAAACAAGGAAAAGAACAGGGAAAGCAAACCGGATAACAGCTTCTGGAGGGGATATTTTAAGGACAAGCACATCCAGAGGGTGTTTATTGTTACCGTGACGGTTATCCTTGCCTTTCTTATTGTTTTAAACGGTGCAACTCCAAAGAGATACCGGCTTACATTGGGGGAAAAGTCCAATTACGACATTCATGCACCCAGGGACATAGTAAATACCGTCAAGACGGAGGAAAATGCTAGAAAAGCAGCAGCGGAAGTGACTCCCGATATGAAGGAGATAAGAAATGCATCGATAGAGGTTATAAACAGCGTTGTCAGCTTGAAGTCCTTGATTGAAAAGGCTCAAAAGGATTATAAGGCTTCTATCGCTTCTATTGGGACAAGTTCCGGTGATGTATATAAGGAGCTTGCCCAAAAAGAGCTTGAAAAAGCTTCAGCAGCTCTTCAAGAGAGTATAAACAAGCTTGGAATTACCCTTAGAAATGCTCAGACTGAGTACCTTATATCTGAGACAAGCATTGATGACATCAGTAATTTTGAAGGTGTTCTCAGAGGGCTGGTAAGCGATGTTATGAAGAAGGATATTACTGATGACAACCTTAAGGATAGAATTACAGAGCTTAAAAATGGTGTTGAGGACAGCGATTTGAGGCAGGAGCTCAAGGATGTTGCCATAGCTGTCTCAAATTACGTCTTGAAGCCTAACAGAACTATTAATGAGGAGCTTACGGAAGCCAAGAGAAACGCTGCTTACAATGACCCTAAAAACGTAGAGATTATTAAGAAAGGACAAAGGATATTAAGTGTCGACGATACAGTCACTGAGGACAAGCTTAAGGTATTGGAAGATCTGAATCTGCTTGAGACAAAAAGCAAATTTGATTTTGCCCTTGCCGGAGGAATACTTGTGGTATTGGTGCTGTTATTCCTCCTTCTTATACTGTATATGAACAATTTTTGCAAGAAGGTGTTTTATAACAGAAGTCACCTGATACTTATGTCTATTGTCATTATACTGACGCTTTTGGCTGCGATGGCAGTACATGAGTATTCTACTTTGATAATACCGATATTTATAGCCACAATGCTTATTTCAATTTTACTTGATTTAAGGCTTGCCCTTGTGGTAAATATAGTATTGACCATAGCAATATCATTGATGATTGGCAGTGATGACAAATTTGTGTATATGGCTTTGATAACCGGCTCCTTTTCTGCTTTTATCGTTTCAAAGGCCAACCAAAGAAATAAGCTGTCCTTTGCAGGAACCGTTGTTGCAGCACTTAATGTGCTCGTTATCACAGCCATTAATATTATCAACAAGTCTGCATGGGATGTATCGTTAAGAGAAGGTATTATTGTTTTTATAAACGGTATTGCATCAATGCTTGTTACCAATTGGATACTTCCGTTTATGGAAAGTACCTTTAACATAATCACACCCTTAAGGCTTTTGGAGCTTGCCAATCCGAACCAGCCGCTTCTTAAAAAGCTGCTTATGGAAGCCCCGGGAACTTATCATCACAGTCTGATGGTGGGGAACCTTGCAGAGGCGGGGACGGAAGCTATTGGCGGGAATGCATTACTGGCAAGGGTTGGGGCATATTTTCACGATATAGGGAAGCTCAAAAGACCTAGCTTTTTTATCGAAAACCAGATGGGGGATAATCCTCATGACAAGATGACTCCAAACCTCAGTGCCCTTGTAATTATTTCCCATGCCCGTGATGGGTATGAAATGGCCAAAAAGTATAAAATTCCTCTGGCGATTCGGGATATAATATTACAGCACCATGGAACCACCTTGGTGGCTTATTTCTACCATAAAGCAAAAAAATGTGAAAAGATGGATAATGTCGCTGAAGCAAATTTCAGGTATGACGGTGTCAAGCCGGCATCGAGGGAAGCTGCGGTGGTAATGCTGGCCGATTCTGTGGAGGCGGCGGTAAGGTCTATGACCGACAAAACCGAAGGAAAAATTGAAGGGTTGATAAGAAAGATAATAAAGGATAAATTGGATGACGGTCAGTTGGATCATTGCAGTTTAACTCTTAAGGATCTTGATACCATTGCAAAGGCTTTTGTAAAAACCTTTGGAGGTTTCTTCCATGAAAGAGAAGAGTATCCGGCTTTGAAGGATACGGCAAACAGGCTTAAATCCAATGATTCTGAAGATTATAACGAGGCTGTTGAAAAAACGGTGTCAGAAAAACAGGAGATAAAGGGAGAAAAATAGATGGAAATATTTATTGAAAATTTACAGGATAAAATAGAAGTAACGGATGAAATCTTAAAGAATATGGACAAGGCCGCAAGGATTTGCCTTGAAAATGAGAACTTTACTTTACCTTATGAAATAAGTGTGATTCTTATTGACAATGACAGGATTAAAGAAATCAATAACGAGCAAAGAGGAATTGACAAACCTACTGATGTTTTATCCTTTCCTATTGTAGATATGTACGAAGGGGAGATAAAATCCAGTGACGGTGATTTTGACATGGACGAAGGGCGTATTGTGTTGGGGGACATACTAATCTCGCTGGAAAAGGTGAAGGAGCAATCCATTGAGTACGGACATTCCTTTGAAAGGGAGCTGATTTTCCTCTTGACCCATGGCGTTTTTCACCTGCTGGGTTATGATCATGACACTGAGGAAAGAGAAAGAAGGATGCTGGAAAGACAGAATGCCGTTTTAAAGAGTCTGAACCTTGAAAGGTAATGGGGCTTATGAAAAGCAGGAATATCATTGACAGCTTCAACTATGCAATTAAAGGCATAATTCACGCAGTTAAAAGCGAGCGTAATATGAAAATCCATATTGCATTTGGAATAGCCGTGTTCTTGTTAAGTCTGTTTTTTGATCTTACCAAGACGGAGTTTATGATTATTTGTCTTACGGTGGCAATGGTTTTAATATCTGAAATGTTTAATACGGCTATTGAAGTGGTAGTAGATCTGATAGAAGAAAAGTACAATCTCAAGGCTAAAATTATCAAGGATGTTTCTGCCGGTGCCGTTTTGGTTTCTGCTTTTTTTGCTGTCATTATAGGATATTTTATATTTTTCGAAAGAGCAAGTACCGGGTTGGAAACGGGTATTGAACGGATTAAGCAGTATCCCATGCATGTTATTGTTATTATACTTGCCATTACCGTATTGGTAGTGGTGGTTTTAAAGGCGTTTTCCCGAAAGGGTACGCCGCTGAGGGGCGGAATGCCCAGCGGGCATGCGGCAATTGCATCGGCTTTATCCACGGCGGTTGCTTTGTGGTCCGTTGATATTAAAATTACAGTGTTGTGTGTGGTTTTATCGAGCCTTGTGATTCAAAGCAGGCTTGAAGCCAAAATACACTCGTTTTTGGAAGTGTTCTTTGGTGCAGTGATTGGTTTTGTAATTACATTACTGCTGTTTCGAATTTTTCTGACATAAATTACGGCTTGTACCGGAGGTGGAAGAAATGGACGATAAAGAATTATTGCTTCTTGCAGAAGAAATAAAAAAGAACTCCTATTCCCCTTATTCCAATTTTAGGGTGG
>DAOOJC010000174.1:0-4546 GCA_035384905.1 Acetivibrio sp.
TCTGTCATTTGTCATCTTAATCTCAGTCATAGCCACAATGCGTTCCCCGTTTATCGATATGGCTTGAGCCTCCGCCGCACGAACTTCATTTATGAAGACCAGCAAATAATTGTCTGTTACACTGCTGTACTCCCCATCATCAATAACTATCTCCACTCCCGGTCCCACAACATCGTTCAAACCCGCAAGAGTCCTGCACCTTTGAATTTCGTCCCTTAAGCTCTCTTCAATCTTTTTATTGTTTCCTTCAGCATTGATATATTTCGATACCTGATCCTCCAATTCTTGATTTCTGGCCCTCAGATTCTCATTTTTTGTTTTTTCCGCCAAGAGCTCCTCCTGCAATGTGTACAACGTTCCTGATTGATATGAGGCCATCTTTTTATTGTTCTGGATGCTTTTATATTGCCATGACAGCATAACCCCCAATATCAAACATATTAAAGTAATGGACAAATTTCTTGAAAGACTCATTATTCAACTACCTCCAGATCTTTAACTAAATTATTCAAATCTCCACTGAACTTCGGTATAACAATGTTTTTAGCTTCCCTTACCTCAAATACCTTTCCGTATTCTCTGAATTCCATGGCAATCGGACTGTTGACAATTGCCTCGTAGAGTTTTTTTGGGTTACCTATTGCCTTTATTTCAAAAGGAACAGCATACCTGCTCCTGTTTACTCGTACGGTAGGTCCTGCACATATTATCTCGGTAGTGGAAATTATCCTTTCATTATTGATCGAAATAGCCTGTGCACCTGCTTTTTTCAATTCATTGAGCACTACAACCAAATCTGTGTCATGAACAACATAGTCATCGATATAGCCCTCTTCAAATTTAGCTGCATCACTGATTTTTATAACCACTCCATTTCCCTTGACATCTGAAAGACCCGCAATGAACCTTGCATCTTTCCACTCCTCTATAAGCTCATCATTGCTGTGGTTCATAATACTTTTGATGTATTCCTCTTCTTTTTTCATGTTCTCATCAATCTGTTCCCTTAGCTCACTACCAATGATTTTCTCAGTATTGAGTTGGTCCCTTAAGCTTTCAATCTGATAAACGATTGAAGGCTTATCTTTGTTGGCATCCAAAACACTCCTGAACTGAACCGATATAACAATTCCCAAAAGCATAAACAAAATCATTAGGATGAATCTTATATCTTTCCTCTTCATAATCAAGCTTCCTTTATTCATAATAGATTCAAACTGCTACTTCGTGAAAATCTGCAAATTCATTAAATCGTATAAATTAAAATACCTTGTAATTTAATTCTACAATAAAAAAATACTATTTCAAGTACATTTATATAAATGTTTTATGGATGCTCTCCCTATCCTTGTCGTATTCACAGGCTCTGTACCTGCGAAACTCAAGTTCCTTCCATATTTTTCTTAACATGATTTTTATGTACATCGTATATAAGTTGCTTTTATAACTCAATTATGTGGTATAAAATATATAGTGAATTTTAATATTCCGAATCTATTTACCTGGAGGTTATTATATGTTTTACCAAATCAGATATCAGACCGGAGAAATTGAAGATGTCATAAAAGAAATGAAAAACGGAAAAATACCCTGTATGGATGTAGATAATATGGCTGAATTCGAATGGGTTGTGAATAAGCTTAAAGAGCATGGTATTTACCGCATTTCAAGCATTCCTTTAGACAGAAAAGCAAGAGACATGATAAAGGAGCCCGAATTTGAGTTTCGTGCCGCCTTTTCAGCCCATGAGGATGGGAAAGGAGAGCCCATGTACATTGATTTCTATTTTGAACCTATCGTTGAAGAGGATTATGACCCTATTTTCGGGGATTGACTTGGCAAGACCGCAATATTTCAAGTTTGATTTGAGGTTATGACCTTATTTTATGGGATTGCCCCTCTTTTTTATCGGGATAATTTTACTAATTGAGAGGGAAATTGAGGGGCAACATGCCCCACCTATTTTTCTTAAACCTGTCCGATTCAATAATTATCTTTGGCTAATCTCCTTAACCCTGTTTACATAAAAGTTTGTAAGTTCTTCTGCGAACTCCGCAGAGTGGCTCTCACTTTTTATCCGGCACACCGGTTGCTCCGCATCAGGCAAAACCAGTACCCAGCCTCCGTCTTTAAATATTTTAACACCCTCAAGGGTTTCAATGCTTTCATTATCGTTTTCCTGAATAATCTGCCTTATTACCTTGCCTTTCGCATTCCATGAGCAGTCAACCTCTTTTTCACTGACATAGAATTGAGGTATCATATCAACAAGGTCAGATAGCTTATAATTATTGGATTTCATGAAATCCAGTATCTTTACCAATCCGGCAATTGCGTCAAAATGCAGTGCAAACTGGTCATAGACATTGTCTTTTACTTCGCTGCCTAAAATTTTATTCATCAGGTCCTGAGGAGATGTCTTTGTCCTTATTACCCTTCCATTGTTTAGCTCTGCTATTTTTTCAATAACAGAACTAGCAGAAATTGGCACTACAATGGTTCCTCCTTCCACAGTCTTAAACATTATCAAAGAAATGAGGGCAGTAAACATATCATCGGAAATAACCCGTCCGTTGTTGTCTACCAGCATCATTTTCTCCGAAGTGTCTTCAATGGAAACACCCATGTCAAAATTCCCCATCCTTGCGGTGCTTATTAAGTAGTTCATTTCACCCGAATCATTTCCTCTGCTCATGGCTTTTGCATTCTGCAAATCGAGAACTGTTTTTTCCACAGTACACCCAAGGCTTGTCAAAAGGCTTTCCACCGTTTCAAGAATGTATTCGGAAGGAGAATTTAATAGAACCCTGTATTCCATATTCTTCGATTTTGTATTGTTTAATATATTCCTTAAATAAAACCCGGTATAATCGGGAATTACTTCAATATCATCAATGGCATCTCCTTCACACCTGCTGAAATCCTCCCTCTGAAAAGCATTCTCAATCTTTCTTTCTATACCTCTTTCTATATTGCTTCCGTTTTTGTCTATAAAGTCTACGTTAAGCTTGGAATTGTCCTTGCTTGAGGTACCGATATGAATACCTCCGTCTGCACCGTAAAACCTTACCGCCGACCGGAAAACAGGCAAATGCAGGATTCCGAAATCAAGAACCTTCAGTCCTGCAGACATCAAACCGGACATAAAGGACATTTTTAGCATTTTAGCCGGTGCCGAATCGTCGGAGCTTATACCGATTTTTCCCTTGCCTTTAAATGTAGCTCCATAGGCCGCACCAAGCTTTGACGCATATTCCGGGGTTATATCCACATTTATTTCTCCAGCCAAACCCCTAAATCCGAATATAGAGCGGATGAATTTTGAACCCCATACAAGGTTTGAGCTTACTTCAGTTCCGCTCTCTACCATTTTATTGGGCCATATCTTAATATCGGGTTTTACCAGCACATTACTGCTAATAACCGTATCATCTCCAATTACTGCATTTTCAAAGGTTGAGACATTCTCCTTGATATTAACCTTGCTGCATATGACAGTCCCCCGGAGTTGTACATTGCTGTCAAGAACATTGTTTTTCCATATTATGCTTCTTTTTATACCGCTTCTTTCACCGATAATGTTGTTATCCCCCAAGACAGAATAACTTCCGATAACAGAACCGGCTTTTATCCTTGTGTTTGCTCCAATTATGCAAGGCTCCTCTATAGTGACATTATCCTCTATAACTGTCCCTTCTCCAATCCACAGACCGTCTCTTACTTTGTTTCCTGTAATTGTTACTTTCACCTTGTTGTCCAACACATCCTTATGGGCCTGGCTATACGCTGTCAAGTCTCCTATGTCGCACCAGTACTCATCGGTTATATATCCATACATCGGTTTATTCTCCCTGAGAAGTATGGGAAAAAGGTCCTTGCTGAAATCGAATATTTCATTTTTGTTAAAATACCTCAAAACCTCAGGAGACAATATATAAATTCCTGTATTTACAGTATCACTGAAAACCTCTCCCCAGCTCGGTTTTTCCAAAAACCTCGTTATCCTGCCATTCTCATCGGTCACAACCACTCCGTATTCCAATGGTATGTCAACCTTTTTCAAAACAAGTGTGGCAATAGAGCCCTTACTGAAATGAAAATCTATAGCCTTTTTTAGGTCAATATCCGTAAGGGCATCACCGCTAATTACTATAAATGTGTCGTCAAGAAACTTTTCTGCATTTTTTACGCTTCCTGCCGTCCCCATCGGTTTGTCTTCAACATAATATCTTAAGTTTATACCAAACTCCTTACCATCACCAAAATAGTCTTTTATCATATCCGGTAAGTACTGCAGCGTCACAGCAACATCTGTAAGCTCGTATTTTTTAAGCAATTCAATAATATGTTCCATAACAGGCTTGTTTACAATAGGTACCATAGGTTTCGGTCTATTGCACGTAAGAGGTCTTAGTCTGGTACCTTCTCCTCCCGCCATGATAACTGCTTTCATCTAATTCATCCTTTCTTAGAATTCTTGCATAAACTTCAAAAAACTATTTATAATAGTTATAATTAAAAACAAATTTTTAACATGTGGTATTAT
>DAOOJC010000175.1:0-4513 GCA_035384905.1 Acetivibrio sp.
CTGCAACCGTTAATGAAATTGATACCAGTATTGACAGCAATACATTTTTTACAAATATAAATATGAAAATTACAGCAACTATTATCAAAAAAGTCAAAACAGTATTAAAGCCTTCCAATGTTAGAGGGAGATGATAGTCCTCTATCAAATTCTCCACCATATTGTTATACCTGCTGATAATTCCTTTCTTTTCTTTCTCTATCCTTTTTCTCTTAATTCTTTCTGTAGTTTTCTTCGTGTTAATCTTTGCAAGCCTTCCAGTCAACCAAGCGTAAAAATATCTGAATAAATCCAGAGGATTAGCTTTTAATATAAGAAGTAATACAATGACCACATTTAATATAATTAAAGCAAACACTACACTATATGTTGTCGACATCATATACCTCCTCCTCATCAGGACTTACTTCTCTAGTTAAAAATTCAAACCGGCTCCTTTTAATACCGGATTTTAACATTTTTTGTTCCAGAGCTTGAGATATCTTGCCCACTCTTTTATGCTTTCCCACTATCCTTTTTACCTTTCCGGTCTCAGGATCTTCCTCAACATCAATACATTCAAATTTATAAATCTGTTCAATAATCGGAGTCAGTCCCTTTGCACCTCTTACCTCAGATATGGAAGTTACTTTTCTTGTTCCGTCCGCCAGTCTTTCCTGAAAGACTATAAACTTTATTGCAGCACAAATATTCCGAAGAGCAAGCTCTGCCGGCTCATTTGAAGCACTCAGGTACGCTGTCAGAAACCTGAAAATTGCTTCCTGGTCACCTTCTGCATGTATGGTGGTAAAAATATAATGGCCTGTCTGAGCTGCACGAAGTGCTGTCGTAAATTCCCTTGGTGCCCTCAACTCACCGGGACCTATCCAATGGGGAGACTGCCGCATAGCATTAATCAACAGGTTTTCCATAGTGGCGGAGCTGCTGTCTGCATCGTCTTCCGATATCGATTCATATTGAAGTACATCATTTATTATTCTGCCGGTGGGAGTATCCCCCTCTCGTCTGACCAAACGCAATTCGGACGGATTCTCAATAGTAATAATTCGGCACATGGGATCTATATATTTTACAAGCATTTCATTGAGCGTTGTCTTTCCGCTTCCGGTAGGGCCGACAGTCAACCATGACAAATTTGCCCGTGGAATTAATGTTAATAGCTTGTACATGTTTGTTGAAAAAGACTGTTCTTTTATCATTTCTTCTGCCGAAAGCCTTGCTTTCTTGAACTTTCTTATTACAAAAGCAGGATTCCCGTAAGGCGAAATAGAAGCATGGGTGGCATTTACCCTTGATCCCTCAATCGTTCTTGCATTAACCATGGGATTTTTGGGGGTAAGCCTTACTTTTGAGGCTCTTATCAGTTTGGTTATAACCTTTTCCATGTGTTCTCTGTCGGCAAAGGACTTGTCCCATCTATAGCTTTTTCCGTACCTTTCCACAAATATCTGATCCGGACCGTTTGCCCTTATTTCATCAATTTCCGGATCTTCCATTGCATCGGTAATAGGCCCGTATTGCGTAATTTCTTCAATTAGTGCTTCCTTCAACGCCAACAGTTCACTAAAACCTTCGACATCGGGTTTTTCCGTATCAACATACTCTATTATGTAACGCTCGGTCATCTCACGTTTTGTCTTTACATCTTCCACCTGTCTGTAATAGTGGGTAGCAACCTTGTTAATATATGCCTGACATTGTTTTACCGCATTTTCAAACGACATGGCCATATATTTTGCATCGCTGCCGGATGCAGAATAGTACTGGGATTTTTTCTGTTTTTCACTGACACTCGACCGTGTGAGCATTCTCTACCACCTCATTTATATCTGAATATGATAATCAGTTTGCAATTAATTGAGCCAGCTTTTCAAGAGATTTTTTATACCTTTTGTTTATAATTGTACTTTCAGCTATATAAACTTCCCCCATAAGAGAATGATCTACAGCTGCAGGCACAAAAGGCAACTCAGTAACCAATTTTAAATTCATTTCTTTAATTACGTCCCTGTCAAATCTCAAACCCACAGCATTATTTATAATAATATTTGAAAATTTGGCCACCCCGATGTTAATCGAGCTGTAAAACGCCATAAGTTTGCTTGTGTTCAAAGCACAATCCACCCGTTCGTTCCATACGACAAACCCCATATCACAGTTTTTTACCGATACATAACAGGTTTCAAGCGGCGGATTGTTCGGTATCGAAACCAAAACCAAATCAAACATGTCTTTAAGTGTAAGCAAAACCCTTTCAAAATCTCTCTGCCTAATATCCAGATAATCTTCTATAGGATCCATAAAGCTCGATGACATAATATAAACGTTTTTATACTTTGTTTTTAATATTTCATCCCTAAAGTCCATCTTGTCGCTTCTAAGGACGCTCAGCAGCCCTCTTCCCCTCGGTTTTGATTCACAACCGAATAACTTGTATACACAGGGATAAAATACATCAGCATCCAAAATACATATGCTATAACCCATCTCTGCCAGATATACCCCTAAATTTGAAACCAGGATGGGAACATCCGCAGAATCACAAGCCGGAATGAATCCAATCACATTTTCCAGTATCTTTTTGCTTTCCAGTTCTTCGAATAGTTTTTCTTTTGGAGATAATTTTCCCAACTCCCCGATTATGTCTAGTTTCCTTGTTGAATCCATGATTCAACCTCCTTTTCTATTGTGGGCAGTTGATCCATTATATTTTTATTGTCCTTTCTGCTCAAAATAGTTATGGTAAACCGTGCTTCTCCGTCATCACTGAATTTTGCATATTTATCTGCCTGTTCCTTTGTCCCTTCGAGAATTAATGCCCTTGGAAGTATATTCTCCATAAATTCACTGCTCTTCATAACTTTTTGCCTTTGTTCTTCGCCTAGCTTTAAAACTTCCTTATACACTTCATAGATTGAATGCCCCTTGCTGTTAAGCAAATCCCGCACAGTAATTCTATCAAACAGTACCTCCAGCTTTCTTTGCTCCTCCTGGGCGGAAAAACCGGGATAATCATCGGTGCTTCCCGTAACCGTCTCAGTATATGCCACCCTTATTCTGACGATATCACCGGGAGTAAGAATATCTCCACCGCAATTGAGGTAATTATAGGGAAGTGTCAGTACCTCATTTTTATCATCAAGTTCGTATAACCACTCGTTTTTCAAAGGTTTCTCTGTGGTCAATTGATCTGAATACACGGGTGATTTACTTCGCAAATAATAAAGAGTATACTTGTTCAAGACTTCATCCTTTTTGTCATATGTAATCATGCCTTCATCGTACTCTTTACGTATTATGGGATATTTCTCAATCATGTCTTCAGTCACCAGAGTGTTTGCCGGAATACCGTCCGACGGTCTTATCCTGACTATATCGACAGTGTCTTTTGCCGCATTGTCTGCGTTGTTTAGTACCACAAAGGCCACAACAATTATAGTTATGCTGATAAGAACTGCAAAAATTCTTTTCGGGAAGCGACGGCCCGTACCAATATCCTTTATACTGTTTATTTTCATGCTAATTCCCCCTGTTCTATGATACTGTCATTGGCCGGTTGCAATCATTGGCATATGTAAAGACTCAACCGGAATCACTTGAACAAACCGTTCAATATATTGACATAAACCCCTTTAAATCCGTCATTAACCGTGCATAATTTTTTACCTGAATCAATCTGCTGATCAAAATCCGGGAAGTAAGGAATTTCTCCCACACACTCAGGATTCTGGCTGAATACATCACCGCTCAGTTCCGATAAAATATCACAAGTCACCTTTGATGTCAGAGGTTTTTTGTCATAAAGGTTTCTTTCATTGTAATTCGTTACTATGACCTTCGATTTTAAGGCCAAAATGCCCAGAGAACTCCTTTCAAACTTGCTCATACTGCATACGGTATTTATAACAGAATGAAGACTGTTATTGATACACAGGGCCACTGAATCCAAGTGTATCAATAAATCGTCATACTCCCTCAGGATGTCAATGGGAATATCCAATATAACAAGGTTAAATCTTGTCTTCAGAACCGATGCCAAGGTAATGAGCCGCTTTGAATTAATAAGCTGCATCATTTTATCGCTGTTGTCAATGGAATAGGCCAGAGTCGTCAATAGCAGATTTCCGTTGATTCTACAGGAGTTAACCTCATAGGACTCAGGCTTTATAAGGCACTTTATCAGCGAGTTATAGAGCTCCGGGTTAAGATTTACCTCTTCCCCGAATTTGCTGAAATACAAATTCATAGCCTTGTAATCAATGTCAAAGTCAATTATTATTGTCTTCAACCCCTGAACACTGGCCTCCACTGCCAAATTTGCCGCAGTACTGGTAACTCCGGATCCTCTGTGCCCTGTCACTGCAATAAAACGGTTAATGTTTGTGGATGTCAAAGATAAATTAACCGGCTTATTATCAAAATTCGGATAAACAGTCTTGCCTTGATCCATCATCCCCGGAAATTCTTTTGAGCTTCTGTCAACATTATTCCCCAGCAACATCGTTGATTCAAA
>DAOOJC010000176.1:0-4491 GCA_035384905.1 Acetivibrio sp.
TACACCCCTTAAATACTTTTCTTTTCTCTATTTTTGTCTGCAAGAAAGAAACCATGCTGTTGAAAAACAGATGCGAAATGGCACATGAAATCACACATTTTATTGTTATTGCAAATCGCACAGCTTATCTGATAATTAAATTTTATCATATTCAAAATATAATGTCAATTCGCACTTAATGCCTGGGTGGAAGCCTTTTTAATTTACAAAACAAGCCCTGCTATAGTATAATAAGCTTGCATTGCATCGGTTTGTCCCATTAATCGGGAAGGTTTTAGAAAAATCCTTGCATATCGTTTTCTATAAAATACTCGTATGTAATAATAACTTGATATTTTGAAAAGAGAAGTTCAAATCGATGAGAAACAAGCTAGAAATGAGAAGAAGTATATGAAAAAATTGGTTATCGGAATACTGGCACATGTGGATGCCGGTAAGACAACATTATCAGAGAGTATGCTTTATTTGAGCGGCAAAATAAGAAAACTGGGAAGAGTGGACAATAAAGATGCCTATTTGGATACCAACGAACTGGAAAGAGCTAGGGGTATCACCATTTTTTCTAAGCAAGCCGTTTTTGAAATAGACGACACCCTAATTACACTACTGGATACTCCGGGACATGTGGATTTTTCCGCTGAAATGGAGAGGACCCTTCAGGTGCTGGATTATGCCATTTTAGTAATAAGCGGTGCGGACGGAGTGCAGGGACATACAAAAACCCTGTGGCACCTCCTTGACATTCATAAGATACCGGTGTTTTTGTTTGTCAATAAAATGGATCAGAAGGGGACGGACAAGCACAAGTTAATTAAAGAGATAAAAGAGCGACTGGGGGACGGCTGCATCGAATTCGGAGCAGCTGAGGAAGAAAGCTTTTACGAGCAACTGGCCATGTGTGATGAGATAATGATGGAAGAGTATCTGGAAAAAGGACGTACAGGTACACGGCAGATTAGTGCGGCTATTAAGGAGCGTAAGGTATTTCCGTGCTTTTTCGGTTCGGCCTTAAAACTGGAAGGAATTGAGAAATTTATGGAGGGTATCGTAAAGTATGCAGATATCCCCCGCTATTCCGATGAATTCGGAGCAAAAATATTCAAAATATCAAGGGACGAACAGGGCAACCGTCTCACGCATATGAAGCTGACGGGCGGAAAACTCAAGGTGAGAGATGTATTGACCGACGGAATATGGAAAGAGAAGGTAAACCAAATCCGTATATGTTCAGGAGAGAAATTTGAGGCAGTAAGTGAGATAGATGCGGGTTCTGTAGTTGCGGTAACGGGACTTAGCAAGACCAGACCGGGAGACGGCCTGGGGGCTGAGAAAGCTTCAAAGCCACCCATATTGGAACCGGTGCTGCTCTATCAAATAATACTTCCGGAAGGCTATGACCCAAGGGTAATGATTCCAAAGCTGCGTCAGATTGAAGAGGAAGAACCGGAGCTTCATATTGTATGGGATGAACAGTTACAGGAGATCCAGGTACAGGTTATGGGCGAGGTGCAGATTGAAATTCTGCAAAGCATTATAAAAAGGCGTTTTGGTGTTGAGGTGGCCTTCGACTCCGGAAGGATTGTGTATAAAGAGACCATTGCCAATACAGTTGAAGGAGTAGGACACTTTGAACCGTTAGGGCATTATGCCGAGGTTCACCTGCTTTTGGAGCCGGGTGAGAGGGGAAGCGGTCTTGTGTTCGGGGTGGAATGCAATGAGGATGACTTGAGCAAAAACTGGCAGAGACTTATATTGACCCATCTTAATGAGAAAACCCATAAGGGGGTTTTGACAGGGTCAGCGATTACAGATATGAAAATTACATTAGTATCGGGAAAAGCACACAATAAGCATACGGAAGGAGGCGATTTCCGGGAAGCTACCTACCGTGCGGTACGCCAAGGTCTAAAGGAGGCGGAGTCCGTATTGCTGGAGCCTTATTACTCCTTTTGGCTGGAAGTACCGGAGAAAATGGTGGGAAGGGCTATGACTGATATTGAGAAAATGCACGGTACATGTGAAATTACTCAGATAAAGGGCGAAACCGCAGTTCTTACGGGCAGTGCCCCTGTGGTTACCATGAGAAATTATCAGAAAGAAGTAATTGCCTATACCAAAGGTCTCGGCAGGTTGTTTTGCAACCTGAAAGGGTATGAACCGTGCCATAATACACAGGAGGTTATGGAACTGATAGGATATGATTCGGAAAGGGATGTGGAGAATCCTGCAGGGTCTGTGTTTTGTACCCATGGTTCCGGCTTTTTGGTGAGTTGGGATAAGGTTAAGGAATATATGCATGTCGAGAGCTATTTTCAGAAAAAAGATGATTTGAGTTCATCACAGGATATCCGGATCAATTCTTCGAAAGAAATGTCAATAAGTTTGGAAGAGATTGACCGGATTATAAATAAGACTTTCTACTCAAACCAGGGAAGGAAGTCTGTCTGGAAAAGACGGAAAACAGCGGCAGAAAGCTATTATAAACCTGATGCCAATGTCAAAAAAGAAAAGGAAACAAAGGAAGAGTACCTTCTTGTGGATGGATACAATATCATCTATGCATGGCCTGAACTGAAAAAATTAGCAGATGGGAATATGGATGCTGCAAAAAATAAATTGCTTGATTCTTTAAGTAATTATCAGTGGATTCGCGGATGCCGGATCATTGTTGTGTTTGATGCTTACCGTGTTGAGGGGCACCGTGAGGAAGTATTGGATTATTATAATATTCATGTGGTTTATACAAGAGAGGCACAGACTGCGGATCAGTATATCGAAAAGTTTGCCTATGACAATAAGAAAAACTATAATATAACGGTTGCCACATCGGACGGTTTGCAGCAGATAATTGTGAGGGGAGAAGGCTGTTCCCTGTTGTCTGCAAGAGAACTGAAGGCAGAAATCGAAGCATCCAATGAAAGAATGAAACAGGAGTTTAAGGAGAGAAACAGAAGGAAGCCCAACTTCTTGGCTGATGCATTGTCTCAGGAATCAAAGCAGCAAATGGAAGACCTGATAAAAGATGAGGAGGATAAGTAGTGTCATAATAATTCAAAATAGTTTTTGTTAAACTTTAGAATTCCATCATCTCTTAGCTTGCCAAGCTCCGCCGACATCGCACTCCGGTCCACGGACAAGTAATCAGCAAGTTCCTGGCGGTTAAACGGAATGGAAAAGCAATTGCTTCCGGCTTTTTTTGCCTCGGAGGAAAGATAGGCCAACAGCTTTTCCCGGGTGGTACGTTTTGTAATAAACTCAATCTTTTGCATCAAGGATATGTTTTTCATTGCAGTAATATGTAACATATTCTGAATCAAGCGGCTGTGAAAGGTACACGAATTTGCACATGGAGAGGCAAGCCTCCGGCAGTCGATAAAAAGGAGATCGCTTTCGGTTGTTGCAATTACACTGACCAGAAGGTTTTTTGTCTGGGCACAGGCAAAGGATTCTCCAAACAGATTGCCTACACCTGTTTTGGCCAGAATACTTCTGTTCCCGTAATAGTCTTCTTGAACAATTTGAATCTCTCCTGCCAGGACAATGCCAAAGCTATTGGTGCTTTCACCGCTCATAAAAACAATCTCATTTTTTTCATAATGTTGAAGCTTTCCCGACAAGCAGGACAATAACGCCATAAGATTTGATTCTTCAATACCTTTAAATAATTTAACCTTTTTTAAAATTTCCAAATATTTTTTCATAAAATCCTCTTTTTGTTGTATTTCCAACAGATTTATTAATTTCAGTATAGTAAACTTAAGCTATAAAGTCAATAAAGCAAATAAAGAAGGTGCAATATGCACCCGATAAAAGAAAGGATGGTAATAATATGATAAGAAAAATAATTAAAATTGATGAAGATAAATGCACAGGCTGCGGATTGTGTGCAGAAGCTTGCCATGAAGGAGCCATAGGTATGGTAAACGGTAAGGCGAAACTTCTTAGGGATGATTATTGTGACGGGTTGGGAGACTGCCTGCCGGTTTGTCCAACAGGAGCCATCACCTTTGAGGAACGCGAAGCGGCAGAGTATGATGAAGCTGCCGTAGAAAAAAACAAGCTGCAAAAACAGATGGGTAATCTGCCATGCGGGTGCCCTGGTACCAAGATGAAATCCATACACAGGGAAAATGAGCTCAAGCCGGTTAACACCGATGT
The DNA here is from genome assembly GCA_035384905.1 of Acetivibrio sp. Classification (GTDB taxonomy): domain Bacteria; phylum Bacillota; class Clostridia; order Acetivibrionales; family Acetivibrionaceae; genus Hungateiclostridium. Next base: position 4,159 of record DAOOJC010000176.1, read on the forward strand.
CAATACAAACACAAGCCAGCTTATGCAATGGCCTGTACAAATCAAGCTTGTACCGGTCAATGCCCCCTATTTTGAAGATGCAAACCTGTTGATTGCTGCCGACTGTACGGCATATGCCTACGGAGATTTTCACAACAGGTTTATAAAGAACAGAATAACCTTGATCGGCTGCCCAAAACTGGATGATGGAGATTACAGCGAAAAGCTGACGGCAATCATTAAAAACAATAACATCAAAAGTGTCACAGTTGTGAGAATGGAGGTTCCATGCTGCGGCGGAATCGAGAATGCAGTGAAAAACGCACTATTAAACAGTGGAAAATTCATACCGTG
>DAOOJC010000177.1:0-4471 GCA_035384905.1 Acetivibrio sp.
TCAATTTTAAAAAACTTATCGTCATACTCACCCGTTATTACACATTCGCCCTGGTTTACTGCGTATATCTTTCCGTCTTTTACAACAGCGATCTCTGTATCCGAGCTGTTCCAATAGAGCTCGGATACTTTAATATTGCTCTTAGAACCGTCGGGGTAGTTCTTTTCAATGATCAGATCTCCCTGCTGCTGGGCCGAGAGCACTATGGATTTGGGATTTATGTCAATAAAGGCATTTCTCTCCCTATACAAATTCGAAAATCCAAGGTATACCATAAGCAGCGAAATTATCGTCATTACAAGACTTAAGGATATAATAACCCTATTCCTGAAACTCTCTTTGAGGGATATTATTTTCAAATCCCTTATATTGTCAAGATCCTTTTTTAGCTCTTCAACACTCTGATACCTCTCTGAGAGGTTCTTTTTTATACACTTTTGAACAATAAAGTCCATTTCGGGAGAAATATCGCCTCTACACTCCCTGAGGCTTTGTGCCTCGTACTTGGGCAGTTCTCCCGTCAAAAGCTGATACATGGTGACACCCAGGCTATAAATATCCGTCCTTTGGTCAGTACTGCCGCCTGCAATCAGCTGTTCGGGGGCAGCATAATCGGGAGTACCTGCAACAACCGTATCCTTCGTGTTTTCACCTTTATGTTCCTTAGAAATTCCAAAATCCACGATAATTGCCCGGTTGTCATCGGTTATAATTACGTTGCTGGGCTTCATGTCGCGGTATATTATAGGATTGGGTTTCATATTGTGCAGATATTTCAAAGCCTCACAAAGCTGTTTTGCCCATTCAACAACGGTCTCTTCATCGAAGGGCCCTTCCTTTTTCAGCTTATCTCTCAAATTGGTGCCTTCGATGAAGCTTTCCACTATGTAAACTCCGCTCTCATCTTGCATTACGTCAATTATTTTAGGAAGACTTACGTGGTTCAGCTTTTTTAGAATCTCCACCTCAGCAAGCAAATGTACTTTTTGGTCCCTGGTGTAAATATGCTTAACCGCCCACAGGTTTCCCATTTCTATATTCCTGCACAGGTATACCCTTCCCATTGCCCCCTGTCCAAGAAGGCGTTCTATCCTGTATTTGCCCTTTAGAATTTCACCTTCCATTTTGTTCCCTTTCCCTTTAAGCACCTATTATTGATTTTCTTTGTCGTTATTTCCTAAAACCTGTGTTCCTTCCGATGGGTTTTGAGGTAGAACTACAGTGTATTTGCCCGGATCCGCATAATTATTCTGGCCATGAGCTTGATCTATTGAACTCCTTTGGCTTGCATCAAATCCGTAACTAAGATTTCGATCATTAACATCCATTGTATCGGCAATATTGGGTTTGACCTGTACCTTTGGTTTCTTCTCAACCCTATTGTCACCGTTTGAAAGCCTGTGCTTTTTATTAAAATAATTCAGTTTTATATAAGCAGTAACAAGGATAATGTTAATTACCAATGTTAAAAGTCCAATAGATATATATATATACTCATTACCCATTTCGTTCTACCTCCGTCTTTTTAACCGTCAATTTTTATATTATAGCTTGTTAAACAACCTATAGAGAATTACTGCAGCATCTCCTCTGGTAAAGGGCTGATCACCCACAAATTTTCCGTCCCGTCTCTTTACTATTATTCCTTCCCTATTGGCCATTGCAACAGCATTTTTCGCCCATGCAGGAATACTGCTCGCATCGGCAAAGTCAATAAATTTATCAGGATCCTTCGGATAGTAAAAACCTTTTTCCTTGTTAAGAACAGAAGAACATATTGCTATAATTTCCTGTTTATTTATTACGTTTTGGGGCTTGAAGGTATTATCCGGGTAACCGTTTATAATTCCCTCATTCTTTGCAGATGCTATGAAGGCATAAAACCATGCTTTCATTTCAACATCGCTGAAGTTGGCTTTCGCATTGCTGTTATACTTATAAATGGCTCTTACTATCAATGTGGCAAATTCACTTCTGTTGATGGGAGCGTCCGGTTCAAATTTGCCGTTATCCCTTCCGTTTATTATTCCCTTTGCTGCCATAACTTCAATAGCTTTTATCATGGTAGCATCTTTATTTTTGATATCATCAAAGCTTTTCTTATTTTCAACAACGTAATAATCTCCGCTCTTTTTAGTCTTGACACTCAATGTCTTGGTATCGGAATTATAAAGTCCTCCCACAGCTTCGGTTTTACCGCTGGAATCCACCATATAGACACAGTTGTAATCGCCTTGATCACTGGCTGCAGGGATCTTCAATCCAACGTTGTTATTAAGAGTATCTACCTTACTACCGTTTCCAGATTTGAAATCAATCTTGTATACTTTAGAACTTGAATTTGCTGCCACAGCTGATATAGGACCTATATCAGTACTGCTTGAAGCCAAGACAATGTTCTGCATGGACATTGCTGATTCTTGCTCTTCTTCATCTATTGAAATTGTCAGTTTGTTCATCTCTTCAAGCTCTTCCTCAAGGCCGGATGTTTCCAAAGAAATTTCAACATCCCCGGCACTGAAATCAACGCTGTATATATCTGCCACATTTTTGGAAAGATCTTTGCCTATAACCAGATCCAAGGCATCTTCTTTTTCAGGCTTAACATTAATCTTTATAGAAGGCCTGATATCCCTGTTCTTCTCAATACCGCTTTTCTCCAGCACTTTTTCCACGTCAGGCAAAGCTTCTTTTGCCTTTTCCACCTGTTTTTTTACTAAGGAACTATCTATCTCTACCTCATTATCCGAAATTGAAATTTCTTCATTGGATATTTTTTTGATAGCTTCTTCGGCAAAAGTTACCGAAAACTCTTTTACCTTGTCGCTGGTTTTTTGATCCTCCGGTATCAATGCAAAAGAACCGGTCAAAACATTCAGAACCTCATCCTTGCTCTCTGCTTTCTCCAACTGTTTAGATATGGAAAATCCTATATGAGGCTGTATGCTGGGATCAATACAATTTTTATAGGCCTCAAAACCGGAATAAAAGGCTATAGCTTTAGAACCTGACGGAACACTTACAACCAATCTTTCACCGGGAAATACGCTATTATTTCCGGAATATGAATTTTCGCTGCTTAAAAGTGATCCGCTTTTACTGTAACTCTCGTACTTGTATTTATCTTGACCTGACTGATAAATTCTTATATTATTCTGTCCTATATTTTTAAATTCATAGCTCTGTCCGGGTAAAACAACAATTTTATGTAATGCAGGCTCATCGCTGGATTCTATTTTCAGTGAATTTTTATAAACATCATAAGCCATGTAAAATGTAACCATGTCCATGATATTCGGTACCGTTACCACAATTCTCTGACCCGGAGAAAGGCTCTGAATGCCTCTTTCGGATTCATATGCATAATATAATGATTTATCCTCCTTGTATACCGCAGCTTCATAATAATCGTCCAAGGATGCATAAACTACAATATCCGATGAACCTGTATTTGTAAACGCCATGCTTTCCGAAGGTTGAACGTCCACTTTATATACGGCAGGATCACTGCTTTTGGTTATGGATATTGAATTAGCCTTGTATTCTTTATAGGGCATATAGAAAACATCTTTGTTTGCTGTCGGAAGCAGTGTTAGCACCAAGCGGTATTCGGCCGGAATTACTTCTCCTCCCGAATAGTAAATATTGCTCGAATATACGGAATTATTCGGTTTATACATTACATAATCATATAATTCCTTGTTCTTAGATCTTAAATATTGGTCCTTTGCTCCGTTGTTTTTTATTTCATAGGTTTCTCCCGGTTTCATTTCCAATTTGTAAACTGCAGGCTCACTGACTTCCTGGTAAGTCATATACTTATTAAAATGATCATTGGCTGCATATAATGTTACTGCAGAAGAGTTGGCAGGAACCGACACTGCCAAGCGGCCCTTTGTAGGAACAAACATTACTCCGTCCTCACCAACGGATATATAATCTGTACTTCCGTCACTTCCGTATTCAACAAAATCCACCGGTTGTTCCCCAGCCTGTCTTAACCGTTCGTCCTTTGAATTGGAATTGGTAAATTCATAATTTGAACCCGGATTAAGGGTAAAAGCTCTAACCGCAGGAGCAGAAGCCTGGCGGACTGTAAGCTTTTCACTGTCGTATTCAAATTGGATGGCACGGGAAGAACTCGGCACAGTAACTACAGTACGGCCGCCTTCTGCAGCGTAAACAGAGCCTTCTTCCCTATAATAGACAAAACTGACACTCCCGCTGGCATCATAAGCAGCAGAATCAAATTTACCGGAGCTTTTCTGAGAAATACCGGCTACTGTCATGGTCTTATTTACAAACTCCCAACTTTGTCCCGGGCTGATTGTTATTGTTTTATATGTCGCCGCAAAACTAACAACCAATATGGAATTAAGTATTATTGCTACAGTGAGAAAAAATGCAAAAATTTTTCTCAAAATAATCACTCCTTTTTGTTTTTCATTTTTCTTTTCTCATACTTTCAATG
>DAOOJC010000178.1:0-4452 GCA_035384905.1 Acetivibrio sp.
CAACAATCCAATGTTTTCAAGAATGGTTCTGCTTGACTTTGGACGGTTCATTGTTAAAAGGTGTATTCCGTCAACACCGTTATCGATTAAATCGCGTATTTGAGTACTTGCATATTCAATTCCGGCTTTACGCATGTCTTCAGGATTGTCCCCGTACTTATCCATTAATACAACAAGCTTTGCGGGAAAAGATGCACCGCATAGGGACGCAATACGCTTAATCTGGTCTGCTTTAAATATGGGCATTATACCGGGAGTAATTGGACAATTTATACCCATTGCAGAAGTTTTGTCGAGAAAATCATAAAAAAGCCTGTTGTCAAAGAACAACTGGGTTACCAGAAAATCAACACCGGTTTCCACCTTTTGCTTAAGGTGAATAAGGTCGTCCTTAAGGCGTTTGCTGTCACTATGTCCTTCCACATATGCAGCTGCGGCTATGCAAAAGAAATTGCTTTTGTTTCTGATATGCCCGATGAGTTCACTGGCATATTTATATACATTTTTGCTGAAGTCAAAATCCGGTTGGTTTGCCGGAGGATCTCCCCTTAAAGCAAGAATGTTTTCAAGATTATTGGCATGAAGGTTTTCAAGAAGGGAGTCTATTTCTGCTTTTGAATGTCCAACGCAAGTAAAATGTGCCATACTTTCTATGTGATATTCATTTTTTATTTTAGAAGCTATTTCGACGGTTCTATCTTTTGCACTTCCTCCGGCACCGTATGTAACACTGATGAAATCCGGTTTTAATTCTTTAAATTGTTCTAGAGTGTCGTATATGGACTCTAGAGGGGTATCAAGCTTGGGAGGAAATATTTCAAAAGATATGACGGGTTTCTTTTTTTTAAACAAATCGGCTAGATTCATTTTGACCTCCTGAACCAAATAATAAAATTATTGGGTTGATATCGTTTTGCATAAAGATATTATAGCACAGGTGTTAAGACAGTCAAGTTTACATAAACGATGGGTGAATTGAATAGATGTAAAGAAAAATATTTCAGAAACTTGAGTTACGCAAGTCCAGGGCCTGTAAATACTCCGTGGGGTCGAGCAAAACTCACTTCGTTCAGACAATGCTCTCCCTTTCCACGTCGTATTAACAGGCTCTACAACTTGCTTCACAATGTTTCTTCCATATTTTTCTTCACTTAAATAATATTCACTCAAAAAGCAATGTGTGAATTGAATAGAGGAATAAAAAATACTATAAATTTTATTTTTATTGTGCTAAAATAAATATCGGTTTAAAAAAATAATTTGCAAATTACTGTAATTTGACCCGGTAACTTAATAGCAATGTAATTAGTATCCTCTGCTTGTAATAAGTAGAGGATATAGATTTGCCTTTAAAGGCGGGGAGTATATCTCCCTACTCATTGAAACACCTCGGTTCAAAGAAAATTTTTCTGCAGACGAAAACTTTTCTTTAAATCGAGGTGTTAAAAACAGCAATTTTGAATGGAGTGATTGTGTATGAAGTTATTGTTAATTGTACTTAACAAAACGGAAAAGCTGGATGAACTACTGGAAAAAATGATGGATAAGGGGATTACGGGGGCAACAATTTTTAACAGCACAGGTATGGCAAGAGAACTGGCAAAGCATAGTGAAGACTTTCCCATATTTGGCACGCTCCGATATTTAATGGATCCCGAAAGGAAAGAAAGCAAAACGATTTTTATGGTACTTAAGGATGAGAAGGTTGAAGTGGTAAAAGCTGTTGTTAGGGAAGTAATTGGAGATTTGTCTCAGCCGGATACGGCAGTGATGTTTACTTTGCCGGTGCTTTCCGCTGAGGGGGTTGAATTTTAAATGACAATAAGTGTTTTATTTGATTTGGCACTATTACTGTTTTCAGGTCTAATCTTCGGCCGGGTAGTTAAGCTTATTAAGCTCCCAAATGTGACAGGCTATCTGATTGCCGGTCTAATTATCGGACCGTACTGTTTAAAATTGCTTTCTGCTGATCTTGTTACAGATCTTGAAATTATATCCGAAATGGCCCTGGCTTTCATTGCTTTTTCTATTGGAGCGGAGTTTAAGCTGTCTTATTTGAAAGAGGTGGGGTTGACACCGGTTATTATTGCTGTCTTTGAAGCCTTAACAGCTTCAGCCTTGGTAACGGTAGTATTGTCCCTTTTTGGTTTTGACCTTGAGATAGCATTGCTTTTAGGTGCTATTGCGGCTGCTACCGCACCGGCTGCAACTATAATGGTGGTAAAGCAGTATAAGGCAAAAGGACCGGTGACGCAAACGCTGCTTAGCGTGGTTGCACTTGATGACGCTGTAGCACTGATGGCTTTTGGTTTTGCCATGGCAATAGTTAATACCATGCAGCATCCTGAACAGAGTTCGGTGTTAATGTCTGTTGTTTCACCGGTTATCGAAATTGTTGGGTCAATCGCTGTGGGATTTGTACTTGGTATGGTTTTCACCATTCCTCTTCGCTTTTTCAAAAAAGATTCCAACAGGACAATCATCACTGTGGGCTTTGTTTTTTTAGGTTCTTCCATTGCGACAATGCTGGGATTGTCTTCTCTTCTATTATGCATGTGCATGGGAGCGATGCTTGTCAATGTTACAAAAGCGGGAGGTTCTGTTTTCAAACTTGCTGAAAACATTACTCCTCCGTTATTTTTGATGTTTTTTGTTGTTTCCGGAGCTGAACTCAATGTTAACATTTTGCCCCAAATTGGAGTCATAGGAATCCTTTATGTGGTTTTCAGGGTGGTAGGAAAAGCCTTGGGAGCTTATATCGGTGCAGTAATAATGAAAGCTCCTGACGTGGTAAGAAAATTCGTCGGATTAACGCTGATTCCACAGGCCGGTGTAGCTATCGGGCTTTCACTGATTGCAGCACAGACCCTTCCGGAATACGGACAAAAAATTCGTGCCGTAATACTGTGCGGTACCCTGATTTATGAATTGGTTGGACCAGTTGTAACAAAAATCGGATTGAAAAAGGCAGGGGAAATTAAGGATTGAATTATTTATTAAAGGTATTTAAATAAAAATGAAATATATAAAATTAATAATGAGGAGAAGATGGATATGGATATTATCATTAGAGAAAATTATGATGAGATGAGTAGGTATGCCGCAGAGGTTATAGCCGGTTTTGTTAAAAACAAACCCGATTGTGTACTGGGTTTGGCAACGGGAGGCACACCGATAGGCACTTATAAGGAACTTATAAGAATGCATAAGGAAGGACTGGATTTTTCACAGGTTAAGACCTTCAATCTTGACGAGTATCTTGGTATTGGAATCGATTTAAGTAAACCCTATGAAAAGGATCAGAGCTATGCAAGGTTTATGTATGAGGAGTTATTTAAGAACATCAATATTAAAAAAGAAAACATACATATACCCGACGGTATGACCAAGGAGCCTGATAAGTTCTGCAGGTGGTATGAAGAGGAAATAAAAAAGGCCGGAGGTATTGATTTGCAGCTATTGGGAATAGGAGGAGACGGGCACTGGGCATTTAATGAACCGGGGTCTTCGCTGGGTTCGAGGACGAGGGTTCAGGCATTGACCAAGCAGACCCTTGACGATAATTACGAAAGCTTCTATAAAAAGGCCGGCATAAAGAGGGAGGATATGCCTCATTTCGCTATTACAATGGGAATCGGAACTATCCTTGAGGCAAGAAACATACTGATGATCGCAAACGGAAAAAAGAAGGCCGGTGTAGTGGCTAAATGCCTGGAGGGTCCTGTAACTTCTCAGATTACAGCATCGGCAATACAGCTTCACAGTGGAGGAATTACTGTGGTGCTGGATAAGGATGCGGCCTCGGAACTTAAAAATCTGGATCATTATATTCATGTGGAAAAACTGAAAAGAAGCATGGGGACGGTGATGTAACGGTCTCTTATGGTTAATTTTAGTCAAAATATTTTTTGGATGAGTTTTCTTGGAATTTTGTGGTTAGAATCTTCAAAATATTGCTTGACTGAAAATGTAGGCTGTGATATATTTAACTTAATTTAGAAAAGGTTAAATGTATTGAAGTTTTACAAATAAATATTGCTTAGATTTATCTTCAGGGATAGGTGAGATTCCTTACCGGCGGTAGACAGACAGTATCTGTGAGCCCGCGAGCCATTAGGCAGATCCGGTCAAAGTCCGGAGCCGACAGTATGATGTATTCCGTTTAATGGGGTACATTGAGTCTGGATGGAAGAAGATAAGGTTTTGTTCAATTATTTGAATAAGGCTCCCTGGGAATAAATCTCAAGGGAGTTTTTTGGTGGATTTTTGCGGAAACAGACAAACAGAAATTTCGGTGTGCTTTAATTTTTGCGGGATGAAGGGTGATCAGTTTTTGTGTAACGATGAGAAGTTTATGGAGAGGGCCATTGAATTGGCAAAGATGGGATGGGGAAGAACCAATCCTAACCCTTTGGTGGGAGCGGTCCTTGTTAAAGACGGAAGAATAATTGC
>DAOOJC010000179.1:0-4452 GCA_035384905.1 Acetivibrio sp.
ATAGCATGGGCTGCCGACAAAGGCATTATTTCCGGTTATGGTGACGGTTTGTTCAGACCTGACGATTTAATTACCCGTGAGCAAATGGCGGTCATGCTGCGTAATTACATGCAGTATAAAGGGATTAGTTTGGGTGCAAAGGAGTATGTTGAATTTGCCGATGATGATAAAATCAGTTCTTGGGCAAAGGATGCAGTTGCCGATATGAAACGGTACGGATTGATTGCAGGCGTGGGCGATAATTTATATGCTCCTCAGGACACTGCAAACAGGGCGAGTGTAGGACAGATAATTATGAACTTTATCTATGCATATATAGGATAAAGGCCACCTGGACACAATATTTGCCTATTGAACGGGAAAGAAATTTTATATTAATCTTTGCATTGTAACTGTTTTATGCTATAATACATCCTGTACATTACACTATGGAGGGAAAATAAATGAAACATATTAAGGTTTTAAACGGTTCAACATTAAAAGATAGCTTGAAAAAAGGCGGATGCGGTGAATGTCAGACTTCTTGCCAGTCAGCATGCAAGACTTCCTGTACTGTAGCCAATCAAAGCTGCGAAAAGAAATAATCCTTTTACATAATGGTATTTTGCCATAGCAGTTTAAGCTGTGCTTTTTATAAAGCAAGAAGATGGATTTTGTAATTCATATGATATTAATGAAGTGAAAAGTGAAAGGAAATTTCGCTTTTCACTTTTTTAGTAGTATGGTAATCAAAAACGGGAGCACAGCAAAGGGATAATTTCAAGAGGATTCATGTAAAAGAGGGGAAAGTGGAACAGCAATGATACATAAGTTTTCGTTAATGGGTACCAATATTGTTGTTGATGTCAACAGTGGTGCTGTACATGTTGTGGATGATATATCCTATGATGTATTGGATTATTATCAGGATTATACTGCCGGAGAAATTAAAGAAAAATTATCTTTAAAGTATGATGCCCATGATATCGATGAGGCTTTAGAAGAGCTTGACAGCCTGAAAGCCGATGGTCTTCTTTATTTTAAAGACCCTTATCAGGATTACATTTCAAAAAACGATAGGGAATCTGTGGTAAAGGCGTTGTGTCTTCATATCTGTCACGACTGCAATCTAAGATGCAAATACTGTTTTGCCTCCACCGGAAATTTTGGCGGTGAGAGAACAATGATGAGCACGGAGGTTGGAAAAAAGGCCATTGATTTTCTCATTGAAAAGTCAAAAAACCGCCGAAATCTTGAGGTGGATTTTTTTGGCGGGGAACCCCTGATGAATTTTGACGTGGTAAAGGAAATTGTGGAATATGCCCGAGGCAAAGAGAAGGAACACGGTAAGAATTTCAGGTTTACATTGACGACGAACGGCTTGTTATTAAATGAAGAAAATATAAAATATATAAATGAGAATATGCAGAATGTTGTTCTCAGTATTGACGGCCGCAAAGAAGTTAATGATAAAATGCGCTGCAGGGTTGACGGTACCGGATGTTATGACAGCATAATTCCGAAGTTCAAGCATGTGGCACAGCTGCGAAACCAGGACAACTACTATGTGAGGGGAACCTTTACAAGAGAAAATTTGGATTTTTCGGAGGATGTTATTCATCTGGCGGATGAGGGGTTTGAGCAGATATCTGTAGAACCGGTGGTAGCAGCCAAGGGCAGCGGCTTCGATCTGAGGGAGGAAGACCTTCCGAAGCTGTTTGACGAATATGAGAAGCTTGCCCAAGAGTATGTTAGAAGAGGGAGAGAGGGAAAAGGGTTTAACTTTTTCCATTTTATGATAGACCTGACCCAGGGACCGTGCATAATTAAGAGGCTGAGTGGATGCGGCTCGGGACATGAATACCTCGCAATTACTCCTGAGGGAGACTTATACCCCTGCCACCAATTTGTGGGCGACAGTAAGTTTAAAATGGGCAATGTATTTGACGGTGCTTTAGATACTGATATCCAAAAATATTTTAAGAATTCCAATGTATACACCAGAAAGGACTGCGGCAGCTGCTGGGCAAAATTTTATTGCAGCGGCGGATGTGCGGCAAATGCATACCAGTTTAACAATGACATTGACATTCCCTACAGGGTTGGCTGTGAACTGGAGAAGAAGAGAGTTGAATGTGCATTGTGGATAAAGGCACAGAATATTTAGTTTTCATATAGTGGGAGGGCTTTTATGGGACTTATAACGTTAAAGGATATAAGGCACAACGAAGAAGTGGTTTCCTTTCTGGAAATAGGTGATAAGCAGCTTGCTGCTTTGGGATATACCGAACACTCCTTCAGGCATGTGGGGCTTGTATCGAAAACAGCAGGAGAGATTCTCGAAAAGCTGGGGTTTGACGAGAGAGAGGTGGAGCTTGCCAGAATTGCGGGCTATCTTCATGATATCGGAAATGCGGTAAACCGGGTGGATCATGCCCATTCAGGGGCTATTTTGGCTTACAATATTTTGACGAAGATGGGTATGAGCTATGCTGAGGCTGCGGAGATTATGCTGGCCATCGGCAATCACGACGAGAACACCGGGGCGGCCGTAAGCAACATTTCGGCGGCTTTGGTTATTGCGGACAAGTCCGATGTTCACAGAACCCGGGTCAGAAACAATGATATCATAACCTTTGATATTCACGACAGGGTAAACTATGCGGTCGAAAGCTCCAATGTGTTCATTGACCGGGAAAAAAACCTTGTTGTACTGGAGCTTTGTATTGATACAAAAATTTGTCCTGTCATGGATTATTTTGAGATATTTTTGGTCAGAATGGCTATGAACAGACGGGCGGCAGAGTTTTTAGGACTTAAATTCCAACTCATTATTAATGGAACATATTTATTGTAGATAAGCTTTTTGAACCGCGGAAAGATTACTGAGCGGGTGTTTAATAAGAAAAAATAGTATATTGACGTCAATTTATTATAGTTATATAATATCCACATGTGGACAAGATTGAAAAAGGGGGAATTTTACAGATGAAAGCACGCAGCGGGATTAAATGCTTCCTGGTTATTGCAGTAGTTGCTATTGTGACTGCCGTTGTAATAGCTGGTTTTTCAGTTCCGGGAATAAGTTTTACAATGAAAAGGGCGTATGACCAAATAAGGTATGGTATCGACATAAGGGGTGGAGTAAGTGCAGTTCTTACAGCACCCGAAGGTGTGGAACCTACGGATGAACAGTTGGATACCGTAAAGGGAATAATAGATAAAAGATTGGAAGCAAAACAGGTTTTTGATAAAAATGTAAATGTAGATAGAGTTAACAAAAGGATTTTGGTAGAAGTTCCATATAAGAAAGACGCCACAAGCCTTAATCCTTACGAGACAATGGCGGATTTGGGTGCTATGGCTATGTTGTCTTTCAGAGAGGTTGATGAGGACAAGATTGATCTTGAAACCGGGGCTTATATCATGACCGACAGGGTAGTGGTTCAGGGCAGTGAAATAGTAGAAGCCAGAGCGGAGACAAATCCTCAAACCCAGTTACCTTACGTAAGGCTGATATTTAGCGATGAGGGAGCCAGTAAGTTTGAGGAAGCAACCGGAAGACTTGTTGGAAAGAGGATTGCCATATATCTTGATGAATATATGATAAATGCACCGATTGTCAATAAACAGATATCCGGTAAAGATAATGCGGTTATTGAACTGGGAGTGTACGAACGCAACCAGGCTATGAAAGAAGCAAAAGAGCTGGCAGCAGTTATCAGTGCCGGGGCGTTGCCTTTTAACCTTGAGGCAAAAGATATCAATGCCATTAGTCCAATCATCGGAGAAAGTGCACTTACAATAAGTGTAATTGCCGGAATAGTTGCATTGATTCTTATCTGGCTGTTTATGATTATGTTTTACAGACTTCCCGGTTTTATTTCATGCATATCCCTTTTGGGGCAGATGACGGGTTTGATACTGGTGATTGCATTAACTGGTATGTCCCTTACTCTTCCTGGTATAGCGGGTATAATTCTTACCATAGGTATGAGTGTTGACGCAAATGTTATAATATTCGAAAGAATTAAAGAAGAGCTTAGAAACGGAAAGACTGTCCAGTCTTCCGTCGATTCCGGATTTAAATCGGCATTAACTGCGGTTTTCGACGGTAACATAACCACATTGATTACCGCTGCAGTGCTCTATTTTATCGGAACCGGTGCAGTACAGTCCTTTGCCTTCACGCTTGGTATAGGTATAATATTAAACTTTTTAACTGCTGTTTATGCTACAAGAATTATGCTAAATACGGTATCACAAATACAGGGATTAAGAAAGCCGTGGTTGTTTGGTGCTAAAGGAGGTGCTGCAAATGTTTGATTTTGTCTCAAAGAAAAAATATACAATGATATTGTCCGCTTTGATTATATTGGCAGGTATTGTAGCAATGGTAGTTAGAGGAGGTCTTAACCTTGATGTGCAGTTCCGTGGAGGAACTCGAATAGAGATTGAAATGGAGAACGGGGA
>DAOOJC010000180.1:0-4447 GCA_035384905.1 Acetivibrio sp.
GTGAGAATGATATCTCTTATATGATAAAGGACAGTATCACAATTGCAGAAATAGGTTTTAAAGTGTTAAGAATGCCAATTGATGTTCAAAGCACTTTTTCTATTAATGCAGATGAATGCAAAATCAACAGCTTTTCCTGTAAACTCATAGGAGGAATAGAATTCTGCTCCAATATAGACTACAAGGACAATGCAATAAATAATTCTTTTGTACCAGATAATAATCAAAAGTATGAGGAAACCGTCACGGACAAATCCGTCAGCAGTAAGGCAAATACAAGAAAAAGCAAATTAAACTACATATTAGGGCTTTCCCTCTTAGTATCCGTATTTATTTTATCTGCACTGGCTTTTAATTCAATTAGAAAGAAAAAAACACCTATAATTCCGAACTCAAACACAGCTACAATATCACAATCTCCAAAAGGTCAAGAAGCCCCAACTCCATTAAACACTATAGCACCCGCAGTTGAAGCTTCAATTCCACCGTCCGCCGCTCCGACATTAACAAAAAATCCGGCATCCACGGAGCCAACTCAAAGTGATTTTCCCGGTCAATTCCATACACCTTACATAACAGAGACGCCTTCAACACCTATCAATACGGTTTTGACCCCTACAAAAACACCAATACCTACTCCAACACATACACCCGTACCTACAAACACCCCTATGTCTTCGAATATACTCGCACCTGTAAAAATTACAGAATTACTGTATCCTGCAAATTGGGCTGTTGCCGGAAAGAGCAATGCAGTAATCGGCATTGAAAGCGGACAAATAAGCTCTAGGAATGCACTGTCCATAAACTATAGTATAACCGGTAACGGAAATGCCTCCATAAAAACAAGAGAAAACTCTATAGAGTTTCCTGAAGGCCGTAACAAACTGGTATTTGCATATAGATGCTTATCTCAAAACAGTCTTAGGGACAGTATCACAATTATCATTAACTACTCTGACAATAAAACGGAGCGAATAAATCTTGGCAGTTCGGAAGAAATATCAAGCCTCAAGAATTGGGCTACCAAAGAAATCACTCTCAACGGCATCAGTAAAGTCAACTCAATAGAAATATTCATCGGTAATTTATTTAACCAAAGCACTGAAACAAACGAAGGTGTACTCATGCTTTCCGACTTTTATATGTATTAATATTTACCTTACCCGTTTAGTCTCAGAGAGCTCCAGTACCTTTGCAGCCAGAGTGAAAAACTCAGCTCTCGTTATACTGTTGTCCGGTCTGATGGTTTTATCCGAATACCCTTTTATCAACTCTATTGAAAATGCCATATCCAGATATGCATAAGACCAGTGGGATTTTGTAAAATCCTTGAACTCAACTATGGCACTATTTATTTTGTAGGCCCCAGGTATTCCAGAAATCTCCGAAATACTTTTATCTATACCTCCGGTGAGGGATAAGACCTTTAAGAAGACAACTGAGGCCTGTGCTCTTGTAAGATTATTCTGTCCTCTGAAACTGTTATCCTCAAATCCCACAATTAAGCCATAGTTCTGAGAAATCTTCAAGTAAGGCTTAACCCATTCCGGTATCCTGTCCTTGTCACTAAAGGCCAGAGCAATATCGTCTCTCGGCTCCAATTTTAATAGTTTGGCCAATAATACTATAGCTTCATTTCGTGTTATATATTGGTCCGGTCTTATCGTGTTGTCTTCATAACCTACTATTAAATCCCGCTCAAGCAGCTTGATAATCGACTCTTGTGCCCAATGTTTATTTATGTCGCTGAAACCAACTCCAGGATTATCCGGTGTAGGTTCAATTATCTCCGGTAACTCCTGTATCGCCTGCATTGTCTGAGTTGGTGTCGGCGGCAATGGGGTATTGTCTTTGTTATCTGTTGAATTTCCCGTATTCTTTGACGGTGTCGGGTAAATCGGTATATCCGGAGGCTTTGGAGTTTCTTCATGTCCAGGAGTTTTCGTAACAACCGGTGTCTTTGTGGCATCTGGTGAAGTCGTAGGTTCCGGCACCGTTGTGACCTTCGGTGTATTCGAAGCAGTTGGAGCAGGTATACTAGGGGATGGTGTAATATTCGTTGTTGCTGTCGGTTTTGTCGGTTCGGAATCAAATACCACTCTTTGAGGAAGCTCTTTGTAAGCATTCCCATCACCCAACTGTCCAAAAGAGTTGCTGCCCCACGCCCATAAGCTTTTATCGCTCTTTACCGCAAAAGTACTTCCTCCACTTGAAGAAATGTTTATTACGCCCTCCATTACCTTTACCGGTAAATATTCAATCGTTGCTTTCGTCCCAATTCCCAACTGACCGTTGCTGTTGTACCCCCAGCCCCATAAGCTTCCATCCGCTTTCAGTGCAAAGGTGTAATCCGTTCCTGCTACCACATCAACCACATTATATATTTGTTCTATTTCTACAGGTACCTTTCTGTCCGTTGTCGTTCCGTCTCCCAACTGTCCGCATCTGTTCCTCCCCCATGCCCACAGGCTCCCGTCTTCCTTTATTGCAAGACTGTGAGAAAATCCCGCGTGGGCATTTACCACTCCTTCCCCGATTATTTTCTTGGGGTAATGGCTGTCTTCTTTTGTTCCGTCACCCAATTGACCATAGGCATTCCATCCCCACGCCCATAAGCTCCCGTCTTCTTTCACTGCCAAACTGAATTTGTTCCCGGCAATGGCTTTTTTAACTCCACTGTCCATTATTTTTTTGGGATAAATACTCTGTATAGTTGTTCCATCCCCTAGTTGTCCCATTTCATTACTTCCCCATGCCCAAAGGCTTCCATCCGCTTTCACAGCGAGGGTATGGGAAGTTCCTGCCGAGACTTCAACCACTTCACTCATAATAAATATAGGCCTGCTCTTATCTATGTTTGTCCCGTCTCCTAACTGTCCATAAGAGTTATTCCCCCATGCCCACAGGTCCCCATCTTCATTTATTGCAAAACTATGTCCGTTAGCCGATACTTTCTTAACCCCACTGTCAATTATACGTACATGTTTGTTTTTATTATCAGTAGTACCGTCTCCAAGCTGCCCATTCATATTGTAACCGCATGCCCACAAACTTTTATCGCTTCTTATCACAAGACTGTATCCCCATCCTCCTCCTCCGGATGCTACTTTAACTACTCCCTGCATTATTTGACTTGGCAGTACCCTATACGCTTCTTCTCTTCCCAACTGTCCCTGAGAATTGCTTCCCCATGCCCACAAACTACCGTCCTTTTTTATTGCAAGGCTGTGGTTTACACCGGCAGTAATCATTATTACTCCATCTGTTATTTTTTCAGGCTTCTTCACCTTTTCTGTCGTTCCGTTTCCCAATTGTCCGTAGTTATTGCCACCCCATGTCCACAAACTTCCATCCTCTTTTACCGCAAGACTGTAGTCATATCCTGCCGCAACTTTCTTAACCCCTTTCATTATCTCTATCGGACTTACGTAATAGTTTCTGTTCGACCCATCTCCCAATTGTCCGGAAGTGTTGCTGCCCCATGCCCACAGGCTGCCATCTTCTTTTATTGCAAGATTGTGATTTGCACCTGACGCAATTTCAACAACATCGGATAATACTTTTTCCGGTTGGTTTACACCACTTCCCCACATCCATAAACTGCCGTCTTTTTTCAGTGCAAGGGTGTGGTTCAACCCGGTCGTCACTTTCTCAACTCCATCCATCACTTTTTTTGGTACAGTTCTATTATTATTTGTCCCGTCTCCCAACTGTCCGTATCTGTTATCTCCCCATGACCACAGGCTCCCGTCTTCCTTGACAACAATCCAGAAATTCCTTCCGATAGCTGCGGTTTTTACTTTGTCCATTATCGCAACAGGTTCTCCCTTGCTTTTCCCATAACCCTGCATAGTAAACATTTCGCCAAATACCAATAGGGTTCCGTCTTTCTTTACGGCAAAACTATGGTACTGTCCTCCGACAACCTCCATAACTCCCTTCATAACCAGAGCCGGCCGGGAGCTGTTTTCGGTTGTGCCGTCTCCCAACTGTCCATAGCAGTTACTTCCCCATGCCCACAAATCTCCCGTTTCATCCAAGGCAAAGGAATAGGAATCACCAGCAGAAACCTTCAGCCATTTTATTTCCCCATATACCTCATTAGAAACTGCCGCTAATATAATTGTCAAGAAAAGAGCAATGACAATTAAACTCGAAATTATCTTCCTTGTCATTCGAATCCTCCCCAAAATCAGTATTTATATAGGCTCTATAAAACTGCAATAACATAAAAGCCTATAATTCTGCGATTTATAGCATTAAAGACATTTCAAACTGCAAAATGTAAAATAAGTTTTGCATTGTCCATATACATAAAAATTATATCACATACAGGATGCTTCCACAGCCATCTAAACATATTAATTTAATAAATTTATTGAAAATATAAAAAATAGGCGGCTGCAACTTTCTTTTCAATGCTTTTTCACTTTTCTTCATAAAA
>DAOOJC010000181.1:0-4440 GCA_035384905.1 Acetivibrio sp.
GTATCGGTAGGTGCTACCGCCACAGCAGAAAACTTCCTCAATATAAAAACCATTAGCATTATACTTCTTGGTCTTGCTGCCTTCTCAATAGGCACAGCAAGTGGTGTGCTTTTTGGTAAACTTATGTATTATATGACCGGCGGAAAAGTAAATCCCCTTATCGGATCAGCCGGGGTATCAGCGGTTCCTATGGCCGCAAGGGTTTCCCAAAAGGTCGGTCAGGAAGCAAACCCCTCCAACTTCCTATTAATGCATGCCATGGGACCGAATGTGGCGGGAGTTATCGGCTCTGCGATTGCAGCCGGTGTTCTTTTGAGCATCTTCAGATAACATATGGCAGTGTTTTTTAACAAAACGTACTTCTAATAATTAGAATGATAAATGTAGAATTTCGATAAAAAGAGAAGAGGTCTTAAACTCTTCTCTTTTTATTTGTTATTTATCAAACCTCACCCGACATTTCTTTTCAAAAGCATTTCACAACAGTTTTTAAAAGGAGGCAGTATCAAGATTTCTTAACATGTAATCTTTCTTCACAAACAGCCTCACGGCATTTTGACCTAGAATCAGTCGCTTTTGTTCGTCACTTATCTGCATGCTTAAGAACCTCTTTAGATCATGTCCGGGACTGCCCCACGGATAATCGGAGCCGAATACCAGCCTTTCTGCCCCAACTTTTTCGACTACCTCCACAACAATATCATCCTCAACCCAACTGGGCTCATTGGTTTGGAGGATTGGAGGGAATCCGGTTATAACAATTGACGTATCAAAGAAGACGTTTTCATATTGCTGCGAAAGCCTCAAGACATCCTTCACACTGCCATCCGCCATATGGGTAAGAATAAAAGGAATGTTTCTGTACATCTTGATAATCGGCTCAATAGTATCCACATCGGAATACTCGTTAAGCCTTGCATTTGCTACCCTCCCGCAATGGAAAACTACCGGAAAAGCAATTTCATTGCAAACCCCATACATGCCTTTCAGTTTTTCATTCCTAGGATCAAATCCCTGAGCCATGGGATGCAGCTTGACACCCCTCGCCCCTTCTTCTATATACTCTTCAAGCAGGCGTTCAAAGTCTCCCTCCATATCGGGATGAAAACTAACCAGCGGTATAAGGGCCGGATGTTGTTTCGATGCATCGAGGGTCCACCTGTTGTTTTTATCCAGTATTTTGGCCGGTGCAAAGTTCGCCATAACGGTGAAGTCTATGCCAAGACCTTTCATATTCTTTAATACATCGTCAACGGTTCCCGTTCCGGGATTTTCAAACTCTATACTGTATACTTTGTTGAAAGATGTCCGTATTTTCAAAGAAACCTCATCGGACATAAAGGTATGTACATGTCCGTCTACAACCTTAAAACCGTTTATCATTTCATAAATTACCTCTTCTCCTATCAAAATATAACTCTTGGTAATTAACCGTGTCATACTTATGTGCACAAGTGTGAAGGAAAATATTGCAGCAGCGGCACTAAAGAATATTATAAATCATTACCTCCGCCTTATCAATTAAATGACGTGAAGAAAGAAATTCTTTGCACACATTTTAAAGTCTGTTATAATAAATTTGCATCGTTTCACTTTGTGGAATGACACTATAAATACAAAAGGAACTGATTAATATGAAATACGTGTTGATTTTAGGAGACGGAATGGCAGATTATCCGATCCAACAGCTTGATAACAAAACTCCTCTTCAATATGCCAAAAAGAACAATATTGATTTTCTTGCACAACATTCAGAAGTCGGCATGGTCAAAACCATACCCGACGGAATTCCTCCGGGAAGCGACGCAGCCAATCTCTCCGTTATGGGATACAATCCCAGGGAATATTATACCGGGCGTTCGCCCCTCGAAGCAGTCAGCATGGGTATAAACCTGTCGGATACCGATGTTGCCATAAGGTGCAACTTGGTAACACTGTCGGAGGATGAGGATTACACTCAAAAAACCATGATCGACTACAGCTCTGATGAAATCTCCACTGAGGAAGCAAGGGAACTTATTAATGATGTAAACAGGCACTTAAAAAGCCAAGACATCAATTTTTACCCGGGAATCAGCTACCGTCATTGCATGGTGTGGAATAACGGTTTGACAGGACTAAACCTTACCCCTCCCCATGACATACTTGAAAAGAAAATTACAGATTACCTACCGAAGGGGGAAATCACCAAATTATTATTGGATATGATGGTTAAGAGCTATGACATTTTAAAAGACCACCCCGTAAACAAAGCCAGAATAAGTAGAGGGCTCAGGCCAGCCAATTCCATATGGCTCTGGGGAGAAGGTAAAAAGCCCCTTTTATCAAAATACTATGACAGGTATAAAATTAACGGCTCGGTTATTTCTGCCGTTGACCTCATAAAGGGAATAGGAATATTGGCAGGACTTAAAAATGTAGATGTGGAAGGTGCCACCGGCAACATTCACACCAATTTTATCGGTAAAGCACAGGCAGCCTTGAAGGAATTGGAATCCGGTCAGGACTTTGTGTATCTCCATTTTGAAGCACCGGATGAATGCGGGCACAGGTTTGAGATCGAAAACAAGGTGAAGTCCATTGAAATAATCGATGAGCAGGTTGTGGGAACAATTTTAAAGGGTCTTGAAAAATATGAGGATTATAAACTTCTTATTCTCCCGGATCATCCTACACCGCTGTCTTTAAGGACTCATACCCCGGACCCGGTCCCGTACCTTCTGTATCAAAAATCCAAGCCCAAAAAGTCTGGTGTCACGGGATATGACGAGGTACAGGCTGCAAGTACGAATATTTTCTTCAATGAGGGATACAAACTAATGGACCATTTTATATTGGATTAGGCTTAACCGCTGATAACTTATAAAGTAGTCCTATATTGGTGCATAATTATCGGTGATGCGAATTTTATGATTTAAGAGGAGAAAAATATGAAAAAACATTGTGGAACAAGGCTTAGCTGCCCGATATTTTTCTCTTCTTAAATTTCATAAAAACGTACATTTTGCAGCAGCATTCAGTTCACAGGATTTAAAAATTGTATTCTATAAAAACTGCTCCATAAAGTTTTATACATTCTTTCTCTTCCTCTGTTAAATTGAGCCTCCATCTTGATTCATCATATGTATCGCCTTTGTCAAAAACTACAATTCTGTTTATCATTATTTTTGCAATTTCATTGCTAATGCCGTTTGTTTTAAGACTGTCCCTGAACTGTTGAATAATCCCGACGGTATTACAGGACTCAGTCTTTCTTGTTTCCAGGGTTTCCATCTCTTTTTTGATGAATGATATCTTGCTTTCCAACTGTTGATTCATTCTTAAGAAAAGGCTGTCGGATATTTTTTCGTCAAGCCTATCCTGGTATAAAATTTCCTGTTGCTTTTGCTTTGCCTCCAACTGCTTATAAAGCCGTTTATAAACTGTCCTCCAGTCTTCCGTTCCCCTGTCCTGTAAAATCTTTCTTAATATCTGTTCCGTTGCCTCACTGTCATTTAAGAGCTCTTCAAGGTCGTTTAAAACAATACTGCATAATTCCCGTTCCCGGATGTGATGGCTGGTACATGCGGATTTTCCGTTTTTGCCGTAGCCGCTGCAAATATAACTCATCGGCCTTCCCTGCCTTTTCCTTGCAAACATAATACTTCCACAGGCCCCGCAAAACATCATACCCCTGAATACATGCAAAACGCCTTTGTGCGGTCCGGCTTTGTTCCTTTTTTCATCCCTTATCCTTTGAACCTCATAAAACTCCTCTTTTGGAATAATCGGCTCATGAGTGTTCTCGGTTACTACCCAGCAGCTTTGGGGAAGACGCCGTGTTTTTTTACTCTTAAAGCTGATTTTTTCACTTACCCCCTGAACAGTATCTCCCATATATACCCTGTTGGAAAGAATCCTCATTACCCCTACCGCGTTCCACAGACCCATTGACGGAGACTTTACCCCGTCTTGATTTAATTTGACGGCTATGTAACTATAGCCAAAGCCCTCCCTGTAAAGTCTATAAATTCTTTTTACAGTCTCGGCCTGTTCTTTGTTTACAACAAGCTTGTTTTTTTCATGCTGTGATTTCTCGTAGCCATAGGGTGCATTGCCTATGTATTCACCCTTTTGAATCTTAAACCGCAGGTTGGTTCTGATTTTTCTCGAAATATCGCGAACATACCGCTCGTTGTACCATGTGTCAATACCCACAGTGTCATTGTCTCTAATACTGTCATACCTCCCGTCAAAAGTAATAACCCGAACTCCCTTTTCCTCCAAAAAATCAAGGAACAAGAGGGTTTTTGCGTTATTTCTTCCGAGCCGGGACAGGTCTTTGATTATTAAAAGATCTATCTCACCCCTTGACACATCTCTTTTAAGCTCTTCAATTCCCTTTCTCTCAAAACCGGCTCCGGAAACCGTCGCGTGTATAGCGGAAAATATGCTCTTTCG
>DAOOJC010000182.1:0-4438 GCA_035384905.1 Acetivibrio sp.
CCCTTTGTTGTCAAATGTATATTTGGTTTTATTTCCTTTATTATCAACCTTTTCTGTTATATTTCCTCTGGAATCATATTTTTTCGTTTCTATTTGTCCCAATGCGTCTTTTCTAGTTTCTCTCTGTCCAAATTCAGTATAAGTATATTCCGTCTTATTTCCCAAAGGATCTGTAATACTTGTGATATTGCCTCTTTCATCATAGGTATAAGTTGTAGTATTCCCAAGAGGATCGGTTTCTGTAAGCATGTTACCTCTTTGGTCATAAGTATAACTCGTTGTATTTCCCATAGGATCTGTTTTTAAGAGGACATTACCCTTGTCATCATATGATGTAACCGTTACATTACCCAACCTATCCTTTATTATCTCCTGCTTTCCTTCCAAGTCACGGTCATACTCAATCCTGTTGCCCTCAGCATCAATATGAGCAATTATCCTTCCGTTATCATCGTACTCGTTGCGGGCAACCTTCACACCCCTCGGGTCAATAATGTCAATTAAACCATGGCTCGAATTGTATGTAAATCTTACACAATTACCCTCTTGATCGGTAACCTTAACAAGATCGCCATAATAGTCATATTCATATTTTACACTGCTGCCTGCAGGATCTGTTATCTCCGTTATTCTTCCCTGGTTGTCCCTTTTAAAGGTCACTTTTTTCCCGGCAGAATGTACAATACCGTCCTTTGTAAATGTAACAGTATTGCCATTTGCATCTGTAATTTTTTCCACTCCGCTGTTCTGGTTTATTATGTAAACAGTTCCGTCCTCGGTTGTAAGCTTGTATCGGTCAGGGTTATAGTATTCAATATCTGAAGTAACCAGACCATCGCCATTCAAAATACACTCATTTGAAACATCAAGTGCTTCCAGCTTTGAATTTCTTCCTTCCTTAGCCACAAATTTTACAGTAGTTTCCCATAACGGTTCATATTTCTGAAAGTTTGGATTTACTTCAATACCAAATTTATCAACCCTCCCACTGGGAAATGTAACAGTTATTATATG
The DNA here is from genome assembly GCA_035384905.1 of Acetivibrio sp. GTDB lineage: Bacteria > Bacillota > Clostridia > Acetivibrionales > Acetivibrionaceae > Hungateiclostridium. The sequence continues at coordinate 1,015 of DAOOJC010000182.1, forward strand.
CTCCTTTGTTTCATATAAGTTATACCTTCTGCTTAGTTTATCCCCGATTTCTTCTTGTACCCAGTACTTACCCGGAATATAACTTTCATCGATCTTAATATCTTTTAAAGCCATTGTCCAGCCAATTCCAAAGTCACCCTTTTGTTTATTTCGGCTGTCATAGGTCCGGGTAACGCTTATCGGCAAACCTGCCATGGGAACCGCAAGATCTTCGAAGAATATAGAGAAATTTCCAACCTTCTTCTCTCCTTCAAGCATATATGTAGCAGTAATACTATATGTATATCCTCCTGAATCATATGCAGTAATCCTTATGTCATACTGGCCGTTTCGCATCACAGTGGGATCCAGTCTGCCGAGTACTCCGTTATTGACCGAAGTATTTCCCTCGGCAAATTTAATATATTGGTTTTTCCCTTTTTCCGAATACTCCAAAACATATTTTACAAGGTTTTCATCATATACAGTACCGATGATATCCACTGCAGATGTTACCTTTGAATCCTGAACCGGGCCTTCAATCGATACCTCCGGATATTTATTGTCACTTTTCCCCTTCACAAACAAATCTTTTTTTACATAACCTTCATTACCCTGTGCATCAACTGCAACCACATTAATCTCAAACATTCCTGCTGTATCTGCTTTAAAAGTGCCCATTCCATTTTCATCCAAATCAACAGGTACTCCATCACATTGTGCACTTACAGACTTTACTTTCATGTTGTCTACTGCTGTAGCACGTATTTTTACCTCACTGCCCACATTTACAACGGTTGAACTCATTTCCAATGTTACAACAGGCTTCTCATAGTCAGCATCAATAGTCTCTGTCGGTTCTGTCGTTGGCTCCGGTGTAGGTTCCTGTGTAGGTTCTATAGTTGGTGTCGGTGATAACGTCGGCTCCGGTGTTGGGGTTTTCTCTATTTCTTTTACATTTACACCGCCACCATTTGAGTTAACAATCATCGGATTTAAATTGGCATCAATAAACTTTTCTTCAACCAATTCTATCGGGCTCAATCCTATTTTTTCAGTCTCATTTATCGTTGCTTTTATATTTGCAAACTCACCGTCTAGGTTTATAAAGCCCAATTCTATATCATCCGAGAATACAAATTTTACAGTTCCTTCTTCATTGTCAATAATTGTACCGAAATTTGCAACAGAATGTTCGATTATATTCCCTGCAATAACCTCTTCTACTTTAAAACATCCGGATCAAAAGACAATGTAAATTCACAGCTTTTTATCCCGCTTTTTGAAGCACCTTCAAAAGATACGGGAATTATTATCTCCTCATTTGCTTCTCCCTCAACAGTTCCAACATTCACTTTCAGAGTACTCAGTGTAGGTGTCGGTGATGGAGTCGGTGAATGCGTTGGTGTCGGTGTCGGTTCCGGTGTTGGTTCCGGCGTTGGTTCCGGCGTTGGTTCCGGCGTCGGCGACAATGTCGGTGTTGGCGTCGGTGCTTTCGTCGGTGTTGGTGTTGGTGACATTGTCGGTGTCGGCACTTTCGTCGGTGTTGGTGTCGGTGACATTGTCGGTATCGGCGTTCCCGTCACAACAGCCTCAACAACTGACTGAGAAACCTTTCCTCCGTCCTTTGCCTTTAACTCAATAGAATACTTGCCCGGCTCACTAAACACAGCCTTAGCTATAAAGCTTCCGGCATCCTTTATACCTACTTTCCCTGCATTTTTACCGACAGCTTCCCAGCTAAAGGTCATTTTACCGTCAGGAATACAATCATCACTTACCCTACTTACCAACCATGAGGGTTTTCCCACTGTTCCCGAAACCGGCAATACCTCTTCAATTACTGGTGCCGCATTTTTATACGACGGAATTTTATATCCCTTTTCGGCTATTGTTATATCAAACAATTCCGGACTGAATCCGTCGCTTGAACGCTTGAATTCAACCTCAATCTTAACATACCTTCCGTTGGGTATGTCAAAACTGCCGTAATTTGACACACTCACCCGATTACTAAAGCTTTGCCCGTCTTTACTGCTTGAAACCTTAACCTTCAATGCTCCGTCATTGTATATTTTTCCGTTCCACCAAATGCTTCCCCACTTCGTTTCGCCACGTTTGCTGTCAAATACAGTACTCCAGCTTCCTTCATCGCTATATCTGCTTACCGGAATCAATACATCATCCGTATAAACCTCAACCACTCTGCTGTCTTTATCTTGGTAGCTGAGCTTTGTATCCTTCATCAATAAAACCCTTGATACATCAGGCAATTCATTGCACTCAAAAGATATTGATATATTCTTTTTCCCTCCGATAATGAGGCTCTCATAACTCCATTGATATGTTTTGCTCCCGTCACTATTTTCAATTACCTTTGAAGGAGCAGGACTGGTTCCATCTGCTGCAACATAATCCTCTATTGTCGTTTCCAACACTAAATTTCTCCCTGCAGTATCAAAAATCTGTTTTCCCGCTTCAAACATCATTTCTTCCAGTTCTTCCATGGTCGGGCTGAAAGAATATCCTGCCTCTGTAGTGTTTGAAATATTCTTCAATAAATCCTGGTCCACTCCGCTTCCAAGTCCTACACAATATATTCTTATGCCTTGCTCTTTTGCCTTTTTCGCTTGCTGCAATATTTCGGAAGAACTCCACCTATTGTCTCCGCCATCCGAAAGCAATAAAATTGCCTTCTGCCGTCCGGCATCACTTTTATTTTCCAAAATCTCTATCGACTTGCTCAACGCCAAACCGATAGCAGTTCCATCCCATGGAGATACCGGAGTATTGTCTATGCTTTGCTTTAAAACAGCTTTATCACCGGTCAAATCCTGCTGTATCCACGCACTTCCGGCAAACTCAACTACCGCTGCCCTATCAAAGGACTGCAATAACTCTACAACATTTTTTGATGCTTCTTTTGCATGGTCCAGACGATTGGGATTTTCCACCACATCGTCAGTATTTCCCCACTCCATGCTTCCCGAGTCATCTATTGCAAATACCAGGTCTATAGGATCCCTTTCAATTACCAACGGATCGCCAACACCTAATAACCCTACATTCACTTCTACCGTATCGTTTGACGGCATTAATACCGATTTTGCCACGCTCTGAGTAACCTCTATGTATAAAGGATACTGAGTTTTACCGTATACATTCTCCAATTTTGTGCTTTGGTCTGTATCTCTGTCCGAAAGCACCAACTGATCCTTTATTCTTCCGGTCACATTATTTAACTGTCCCTCATTGAAATCTTCCGAGCTTGTATATGTACGATAAACAGGATCTGACTTTCCTCCCGGTATTATCACCCCTGACGTACCGCTTCCACTCGTGTTATTTGTCGGCTGCAAAGTCGGTGTGGACTTCGCCGTAGCCGTCGGAACCGGAGTCGGTGTCTGCGGTACCGCCGGTATTGTCTCTTCCGGAACTTCTATAT
>DAOOJC010000183.1:0-4423 GCA_035384905.1 Acetivibrio sp.
TTTTAAGGTAAACCTGTCATACTCGGAATGACCGGTCACAAAAATCTGCCTTCCGCCATCAGTCTTCATAATGTATACGCCTGCTTGTTCCGAATCTGAAAGTATATCAATCTCCTTTACCTTCTCGATATCTTCGCGACGTACCTCCGTATGCCTTGAATGAGGAGCATAAAAGCGTTCGTCAAAACCTCTCAGCAACATTGTGTTGGGCTTGCAAATGCGATGCTCAAAAACGCCAAACATTTTTTCCTGCAAGGGATATTTCTTTATGCCGTAATGGTAGTACAGTGCTGCCTGTGCACCCCAGCAGATATGGAAAGTGGAATACACGTTGGTAAGACTCCACTCCATAATTTTTTTAAGCTCATTCCAGTAATTTACTTCTTCAAATTCCATTTGCTCAACTGGTGCACCGGTAATTATCAGACCGTCGAATTTTTCATCCTTTACTTCATCAAAGGTCTTATAAAACTTTGTCAGGTGCTCTAAGGGAGTATTTTTCGATATATGGGTCTTTGGATGCAAAAGCTCAATATCTATCTGAATCGGCGTATTACTGATCAAGCGAAGAAGCTGTGTCTCTGTAGTGATTTTTGTCGGCATTAAATTCAGTATTGCGATTCTTAAGGGCCTGATGTCCTGGTGCAGAGCCCTTTGTTCGTCCATTACAAATATATTCTCATTGTTAAGCGTTTCTTTCGCCGGTAAACTATCGGGTATTTTAATTGGCATTAATAGAACCTCCCATACATTTGTTATCCTATATATTTACTCGTATAATTTGAAATTATAGCATATTTGAAAATTTTTTTACACATCATTTTCGATTATCAATGAAAGTGCTTTGATATTTATGTACTTACAGGCTTAATTGTTAAGTGCAGAAAAATGTGCAAAAAATACATTATCGGTTTAACCATGCACATGGTCAGTGCCTGCTTTCCGTGGGCACAGGCTTTTTTAAAGAAATTGTCGAGATTAAAGGCGACTCGGGGCAAATACCCCAAGTCTTCCAGCAGCGTAAACAGGGGAAAGAATATAGCCATGGGAGGGAGCATAACCGATACAACCCATGCCACAGTTCTATATACACCTGTAACCAACAGGCTGTGAATCCATTCCGGGGTATTCAGCCACAGGAAGAAGCCGGTTAGTTGTTCCTCGACCCAAAAGAGAAGTTTAGAAAGCATTTCCGATGGAATATTGGCCCCCACAATGGTTAGCCAGAAAATACCGGCCAGCAGCATAAGCATAATGGGAATCCCAAAGGTCCTTGAAGTAAGGAACCTGTCTATTTTTCTGTCAAAGGCGTTATATTGCTTTCTGTCAAAGGTGACTGTTTTCTTGCATATTTCCTCCGCAAAGGTTATGAGCTTTGAGACAATTCTGTCCCTGAATTGTTCGGTTTCGATACCGTTTTGGGACAGGTATGATTTTGCTGCTTCGAGGGATTCTGTGAGTTTGGCATCATCGAGAAGATTGAAGCCGAGGTACTTGTTTAACGATTCGAGCAGGGTTGAATCCCCGTCTAACAGCTTTAATGCGACCCATCGGCTGTTTATTTTATTTTGCATTTTGTCAGGTAATGAATCCTGAACCCTGTTTATTGCTTTTTCAATTGTATCCTCATATGCAATTTCAATTGGTTTTGTGGCGATAATTCCGTTGGCGACGTTATAGACAGCATCCATTAATTCAGAGAGCCCTTTATTTTTCCTGGCTGCTGTTGGAATTACAGGTACTCCAAGTATTTCTGACAACTTATTATAATCAATATTGATTTTTTTCCTTTCTGCCTCATCGATGAGGTTTACACAAACCACAACCTTATCGGTTATTTCCATGGTTTGCAGAACCAGATTAAGGTTCCGCTCGAGACATGTTGCATCGGTTACGACAACAGTGGTGTCAGGCTGGCCAAAGCATACAAAATCTCTTGCCACCTGCTCCTCAACTGAATTGGCCATAAGTGAATAGGTGCCTGGTATGTCTACCATGATAAAATTTATATCTTTATGCCGGTATTTTCCCTGAGCATTGGAGACAGTTTTTCCTGGCCAGTTTCCCGTATGCTGGTTTAGACCTGTTAGACTGTTGAATACAGTACTCTTGCCCACATTTGGGTTTCCTGCAAGTGCAACAACCTTGTCATCGGGTGCGGTTAATTGAATTTTCAGTTCATTCACCAGAATACCCATTCCGGTGGATTGGCTTGTAAGACCCATTCTTGAGATCCTCCTTATTGTTTGCGGATGATTTATAAGCTTTTCAATATATTATAAATTCCATTAGTTTATTTCCACCATGATTTTGCTTGCCTCTTCAGAACGTAATGCTATAACCGCACCACGGATGTGATAAGCTGTCGGGTCCCCTGAGGGACTTTTTTGCAAGGCTTCAACAACGGTATCCGAAATCAGTCCAAGGTCTAGCATTCTCCTGCGGGCTATTCCGTCTGATGTGAGGAATTTTACTTTTGCTGTTTTTCCTAAAGGCAAAAAGTTTAAAGATATATATTTTTCATTCATATAGAAAGCCTCCTGTTATATTATGTACACCGGTTGTAATACATAAGTGCAAAGCAAATACTAAGTTTGCAGAAACCTTTTCTTGTCTTGGCTGCGTTTCAATGAGGCGGGAGATATGTTCGCCGCCTTAAAACCCCAATCGAAATACGCCACGTTATTTTAACGTATTGAGTGGAGAGAAATTTTGTTTCTCAAGACTAATATATGAAAAATAAAATGTTAGTGTTACGAATATAATTAACTAATTATATATTTTATGGAGACAGTGAAAATGATGAAGAATAATGAATTTCATACAGTAAGGGGTTATCAATTGCAAAAGAAGGAAAGCAAAACGCTTACATCGGCTATGGAGGATTATCTTGAAATGATTTATAGAAACGTTCGGGAGGGAGGGTATATGCGAATAAACACCCTCGCGGAGCTTCTGAATGTAAGACCTTCATCTGCGACGAAGATGGTTCAAAAGCTTGCAATGCTCGGATTTCTGGACTATCAAAGGTACGGAATTATTAGCCTTACGGAAAAAGGAAAGGAGTTGGGGAGATTTCTTCTAGAGAGGCATAATATTATTGAGAGATTTCTAAAAAGTATCGGAATCGGTGAAAACCTGTTAAAAGAGACGGAATTGATTGAACATAATGTAAGTGCCAACACACTCAGGAGCATTAATCAATTGAATTGTTTTTTTAAAAAGCATCCTGAAATTATTGAAAAGTTTGAAAAATATAAGATGGAAAATAACGATGACTGTAATTTATGATAAATCTATAAGGTGTATATTATTTATGTGAAGAAAAACATGGAGGAAACATTGCGAAGTAAGTTGCAGGGCCTGTTAATACTACTGTTTGATGCACCCAATTATAGGTTAAATATTGCTTTGTGGGATATTATAATGTAAAATATAGATAAATCTAACGAAAGGGATAGGTATTTAAAAGATGAGGATTGGTTAATTCAGCAGAGAATTGAATAGTACAGGAGTTGTATTATTAGTGTAGCGGAGCCTTTGAGCTTTGTTTTGTGCTGGATTGACCTCCGTTTAGAGGGATTTAACAAAGTGAAATAATAAATTTAAAGTCCTATATCCCTGAAGTTTGTCAGAAAACTTGGAATATAGCCTTATTAGCTGATAAAATTGATGTCACTTGGTTTTTAATTATTGATTATTAATATTTTTAGCTTGTCTAGGCTTGTTATATTCATATCACGAGGTTATTGTCTTTCCGGCACATTGTTATAGCGGTTTCATCAACTGAAACGGGCAAAGCAAAAAGGTGCTTTGATGCTTTGAGCTATATTGGATGTGAGAGGAGAGTTTTTTTATGCTTGTTTTAGAGGCAGGAAACATAAAAAAGTATTATAGAGACAAGCTCGTTATTGAGTTTGACGATTTAAAGGTTTATTCGGGAGACAGAATAGGTATTGTTGGTCAAAACGGTTCAGGGAAAACGACCCTGCTGAACATATTGTCTAGGGATATTGAGCCGGATCAGGGGTTTGTAAAGCAGTATTGCGACATATCCTACATTCGCCAGTTTTCCGATGAGGGAATAAAAGATGCGGATCCAAAAGCCCTCAAGGAGTTTGATTTGAGTCACAAAGCCCATCAGAAGGCATTCAGCGGTGGTGAAGAGACAAGAATAAAAATTGTAAATGCCTTCTCAAATGAAAGCTTGCTTCTGTTTGCCGATGAACCTACCGCAAACCTTGACTTTAAAGGTATAGACCTGTTGAAGCAAAAGCTGTCGGAGGTGGAAACTTTTTTGCTGGTGAGCCACGACAGAACGTTGCTTGACAGCCTTTGCAATAAAATCCTTGAAGTTTGTGATTCAAAGATAAAAATTTACACCGGCAATTATTCTTCTTATAAGGAACAGAAGGATATAGAA
>DAOOJC010000184.1:0-4418 GCA_035384905.1 Acetivibrio sp.
TAAGTTCAAATTCTTTTGTAGCAACGGGTGCAAAGATCTCAGGAAGTGTAATCTGGGATAATGTTCATGTTGAAAGCGGTGCATCGGTTGTAAACTCAGTGGTCATGTCCGGTTGCAGGATTGATAAAAACAGTGAGAAGTTAAATTGTGTATTAACTGAAAATTACAGCTGCCCTATAGCTGAATAAATTTAAAATGGGTGTTTTTCTAACAGAAAGGAACAGTTTTAAAAAATGCATAATAATAAATGGGATAGGAGGATTCGGTATGGTTTCAGATAGGATAAGGAATGTTGCGTTTTTAAGCACTTATCCTCCGAGGGAATGTGGCCTTGCTACATTTACACAGGATCTGGTAAGAGAACTTGATAAGGTTGAGATCTTAAACAAACCTGGGGTAATTGCTGTGAGCAATAATGATTATACCTACAGTGGCAGAGTTTTGATGGAACTTTGGCAGCATGACAGAGAAAGCTATAAAAACGTAGCGGACGCCGTAAACAATTCGAATATAGAGCTTCTTGTTATTGAACATGAGTATGGAATATTCGGAGGAGAGGCAGGCGAGTACATACTTGACCTTGTTGGTAACCTTAGAATACCCTTTGTTACAACACTCCATACCGTTCTTCCCGAGCCATCCGAAAAGCAAAGGGAAGTCTTGAGGCTGCTTGGAGAAAAAAGCATAAAGGTTGTTACCATGGCAAAAAACACAAAGCCTGTTCTTGAAAGAGTCTATGATATAGCACCTTCAAAGATTGAAGAGATACATCATGGAGTGCCATATAAGACTCTCGAATCCCGGGAAGAGCTAAAGAAAATGCATGGCCTTTCGGGCCGAAGTATTGTCAGTACCTTTGGACTTATAAGCCCGGGAAAAGGACTGGAGTATGGAATAGAAGCCATAGCAAAAGCAGCCAAGGAGCATAAGGATATTCTTTATCTGATTCTTGGGCAGACACACCCCTGTGTGAAAAAGGAATCGGGCGAAGTATACAGGGAAAAGCTCGTAAAAATGGTCGACAGGCTTGGAATCGGCGAACATGTCCGGTTTGTTGACAGGTACCTTTCCAAGGATGAAATCATAAAATATCTTCAAATGTCAGACATTTATATGACACCGTATCTGGGAAAAGACCAGGCGGTCAGCGGAACTCTTGCTTATGCTGTGGGATACGGAAAGGTCATAGTATCAACTCCATACAGCTATGCAAAAGAAATGCTTTCGGAGGGAAGGGGACTTTTGGCAGAGTTTGAGGATGCCGATTCATTGGCAAGGCATATCATATATATTCTGAATAATCCTAAAGCAAAAAAAGAAATGGAAGAGAGAACTTTGAGTGTCGGCAGAACAATGATGTGGGAAGAGGTTGCAAATCATTATGCCCGATTCTTTATAGATATTCTTGAAGGAATGAAGCCTCAGGGCAATATGGTGTTATGATGGAAAAGCTTTATTCCAATATAACTTTTAAAGATGACCATATTTTCCGGCTTACCGATGATACCGGAATGCTGCAGCACTCAAAATATTCACTTCCCGACCCGAATCATGGATATACTGCGGATGACAATGCAAGGGCATTGATTATGGCACTGATGCTGTATGAAAAATACAAGGAGAAAAAGTATCTTGACCTTGTTTACCGCTATGCTTCATTTTTATTGTATGCACAAAACGAAAGCGGTTGGTTTAAAAACTTTATGGGATATGACAGAAAATGGCTTGAGGAGAGAGGCTCGGAGGATTGCTTTGGAAGATGCATGTGGGCACTGGGATATGCCCTCTCCAATGATAATACTCCTAAAGGAGTTAAGCAGGGCCTTTCGTACATATTAAAAAATGCACTGCCTAATGTAGCCGGACTAAATTGGTTGCGGTCAAAGGCATATTCAATCATAGGTCTTGCCGGTCTTGAAGATAAGGACGCAGCGAGTCTTGTTTTTCAAATCGCCCAATCCCTTTGCCGCCGGTATGACGAGCACAGGGACGGGGATTGGAAATGGTTTGAGAATGTTGTTACATATTGCAATAGTGTTCTTCCATGGTCTCTTATAGCGGCTTACAGGGTTACTGGTGAAAAGCGGTTTTGGGATGTGGCCGAGGAAAGTCTCGAGTTTCTTGAAAGTATAACATTTAAAGACGGATATTTTAAGCCGGTGGGATGTGACGGATGGCTGTCAAAGGGAGAAAAGCCTGCCGAATTCGATGAGCAACCCGTAGAGGCATGTGAGGTGGTTTTAACATACATGGAAGCCTATGAAGCGACACATAATGAGCAGTATTTGCAAAAGGCCAAGAAATGCTATGCATGGTATGAGGGTGCAAACTCTAAGGGAATCAGCCTTATTGATAGTGAAACCGGAGGGTGCTATGACGGACTGACTCCAAAAGGAGTAAACCTGAATATGGGAGCTGAAAGCCTTGTTTCATATATTATATCTTATATGAAAATATCTGAAGTCGTATAATTCAAAGTATCTGGATTTATATTTTTTACCTCACTCAGTGAAAGAGGTATATTCATCGATAATAAAGGGCGGTATTTCCCCGATATATTCCGTAACAAGATGGGTGAAAGAGGTATATTCATCAATAATAAAGCAGGGCTTTTCAAGTGTATACAATCCATATGGCTTGACTGATGTATCTAAGAGTAGTAAACTAAAATTAGCTATTATTGACATACATATATATAAATTATAATAACATAATGGCTTGTTGTTTGGCTTTTTGTATAATTTTCAAATAATTTTGCGGGAGGATTTGTACATGAAAGCTGAATTATTTAATGGGATAGTTGGATACTTAGAGGGGATATCCAACATTGTGAGTTTTTACGGAGTGTGCTACGCACATAGTTACAAATTTATCAGGTATGATAATGTAAATGACATTAACGAGTGTGTAGAGAAGTTTTTAAATGATAGTCCGATTAAAGAACACAGGGTTAAGATTGACAGCGTATGGGAATTGGATGACTGGAAAAATGACCTGTTTGAAAACTGTTGTGACTGGTTTTTCAGAGTATTCAGCATGAGGAACTTCGAGGTTTCCATTGAGGATGAATACGGTAACACCATGCCTGCTCAAAAGAACAAAAAGAGCAACCGTGTATTCTTGGGTTTGTTAAACCGAATGGAAGAGTTCTTTGGAAATGATGAACTAAAGGTGTATAAGCTGTACTTGGATCCCGCCTGGGTTGATGAGTTTGCATGGGAGCAGTATTTTTTCCAAAAGGGAAACGAGTTCTATGTACTTAGTCTCTTTCAGGAAGGGTTAGTCTAAAAGGAATCACAAAAAAATGAGGGGTATATATTTATTCGGTTATTGTTCTCAAAAAGGTTTGATATTAACACTTTTGAGAATTTTTTTATTTGCAGTACAACAATCAAGAAAAAAATCAACATTTTCTAAAGTATTATTGCGGGTGTATATTATTCAAGTCAAGAAAAATATGGAAGAAACTAGCATGACTTAAGTTCTCTTCTATATTTTTCTTCAAACTAAATGCACCCTATTACTTCTTATGTAATAAAAGTATAATGAAACATTGTGGAGGGGTTTTGCGTCTATTAATAATATACGCAATAATTATATGTTGTCTTTATTCAATGCGTAAATACATAGTATTTTATAGGAGTGGTTTTGTGTGAAGATAAAAAATGCGAAAAACACCTTTATCAAGAGATTGCTGCCGATTGTGTCTACAGCGGTTCTTATTGTGGGTATGACGGCGGGATGCAAGCTTGATACCAAAAAAGCCAATGCAGATAACTCAAATAAACAAACTGAATCAGATACTGCCGGAAAGCAGAAGGACAATCAGAAAGACAATCAGAAGGAAATAATGGAGCAATTCCAGGAACTGCTGGAAAATGCTTCATTGATTGAAATAGCTAGATTTTTGGATGGTAATGTCTCTCAGGTTTCAAGCGATAATGCAGTAAAGATGGTTGATGAATTTGAAAAAAGACAGAAGGAATTTTTGCCTGAGCTCGACAGAAAATTTGTGGAGAATGAGGATATCCAAAGGAAGATGGCCGAGGTATTTTTGCAGGGGTTTGATATAAGTAAAATAGACAGCATTGAGGATGAAAAGGTACAGGAGCTGTTGAAGGAAACAAAGGAAAGCGGTTATAAAGTTGAAACGGCGGAAGGAATGTTTTTCCCTGTTATAAATTATGAGGTTTATAAAAAGTACAGTGATTATGTAACTGACGACTTAAGGGAATATATTGATATAATGGCTGTGGAATCAAATAATACTCCGGCTAAGGATGCAGCCCTTGTTATAAGTTGGGAAGAAATGCTAAGCAGGGCATTGAAACAAGAAAAGTTTATAGCCGGGTATCCGGATTCAATAAGAATTGATGATGTAAAAGGGTTGTATAAAAAATATTTGACATATACATTGT
>DAOOJC010000185.1:0-1116 GCA_035384905.1 Acetivibrio sp.
TTCCGGCTGTACTGGATGGAAACCCAATCAGGCAAAATACGCATATTCCAGGGATCTGGCCAGCGGCTGGTCTTCGCTTTACAATCTCGGCAATTCCACCACATACAATTCACAACCGGCGTATATTGTTGCGGTTCAGGGCACGGAGGAAACATCCTATCTCTACACAGGGGACAGGTGGGCCGGTGCATGGGGAGGAAAGGTTAATGACTCTCAATATGTATGGCTGCCCTTGGAATTTGTGTCGGACACAAAACTCGAACTGCCCTATTACGACTCAATAACGATTGATGCCGCCAAAGGTAAGATTTATGAGAATTTTAACAATCCCCCATTATATAAGATAATGAATAAAAACAGCGGTAAGTTACTTGACGTACAGGACGGTTCTATGGAAAATGCAGCTCAAATTGTTCAATGGAGTGATAATGGCTCCTTAAGTCAGCAGTGGTATATTGTGGATGTGGGAAACGGGTACAAAAGGATTGTTAATGCTAAAAGTAAAAAAACTCTGGATGTAATGAATGATTCTGCCGATAATGGTGGTATCCTTATACAATACACCAGCACAGGTGGCTATAACCAGCAGTGGAAGTTTGCTGACGCAGGGGATGGCTATTATAAGATTGTCAGCCGCAGCAGCGGAAAGTTGGTGGATGTCTATAAATGGTCAACTGAGGATGGAGCAACTATCCAGCAGTGGGCTGATGCCGAAGGTTCAAATCAGCATTGGAAGCTTATTCCGGTAGAAAATACCGAACCTACTCCTACACCGACGGTAAAACCTACGCCTACTGCAACATTAAAGCCCACACCTACAGATGCCAAGGCTATAGTTTTAGGAGACGTAAATGGTGATTTAAGTGTTGATTCAACAGATATAACCCTAATGAAAAGATATATGCTGAGAAAAATTTCGCAGTTTCCTGACAGTAACGGAAAAATAGCTGCAGATGTTAATGGGGATTCATCGGTTGATTCGACAGACCTTACACTTGTAAAAAGATATGTGCTTAAAAAGATAGACAAGTTTCCCGCTCAATAAAACAGTTGGCAGAAGGGTGCATGTTGTAATTTTATCCAGAATACTATATAATTATCGTGCAATAAAAATTT
>DAOOJC010000185.1:1126-4394 GCA_035384905.1 Acetivibrio sp.
GTTGTCAGAAGGTTCAAGATGGAGAATTGCGTTTATAAAATCATAGAAAACCAAAACAAGAAGGTTATTGAAACTGCTGATTTACTTTTTGTGGTAGAGAGACAATTCGGGGGAGAGGTTTTTGAGTTAAAAGGAGGATACAGAGCCTTTGCCGCTGTTATTGACAGCTTTTGTGATAAAGGCTTGATTTCACCGATGAAAGCATCGGGGCTCAATAGCAGAAACCCTTCTTTGTACAAAAAGTACAGAGTTTTAATAAATACCAGAAAACAGCTCAGTGAAGAGCATATGCAAGAGCTTCAATCCCTTCATCCAAAACTCGATAAAGGTTTTTATTTTAAAAATCCCGATGAGTACAGGAAGGACAGGGACTATGTGCTCATGTTATCAGATTACCTTTTAGACAGCAACCAAAACAACACGCTAAAATACAGGTGTACAATGAACGAAAGATCCTTTGAGATATTCAACAATGAAAAGTTCCTTGAATCAAAGGGGAATGTCTTGCTGAAAAGGCTCAGACTTTCTTTGGAGGACTTAAACTGTTATAAAACTCATGAGGCCTTTTTTTATATACTGTTTGAACCGAAAGAAAGGCTTAATATATTAATTATTGAAAACAAAGACACCTTTTATTCCGCATTAAAATACCTTCAGAGAACGTCCGACAGGGAAATATACGGGGTTAAGTTGGACATGCTTATTTACGGTGAAGGAAAGAAAATTGTAAAAAGCTTCAGCTTTATAAATGAGGTTTTTGTGGGTACATCCATAGACAGGGTGTATTATTTCGGTGATCTTGATTTTGAAGGAATAGGAATATACAATTCACTGGCATCGAAGTATGAAAAGTATTTGATAGTGCCGCATACAGCCCTTTATAAAGAAATGCTTTACAGTGCCAAATCACCTCCGAAGCTGAGAACAGGCCAGGCGGAGTTCTTTCTTGACCGGTTTCTCATGTATTTTGATGAGGAAAGCAGAGACAGGATATCTCAAATACTGTATAGCGGTCACTACATTCCACAGGAGGCGGTGAATTTTGGACGAAAGACAAATTGTTAGAGGTACGGTCATAGATTGCCTGAAGGACTTTCGGCAAAGAATGATTAACCTGGCACCCTTTATTCATTTGTCACAAAAGCTTTCAGGGTTTCAAAAATATACTGAGGTAGACATGGTTTCCGTAGGATTTTCCGTAATGCTTTTTATTTTGGAGAATATGCTTATAGGACGCGAGGAGTGCAGCATTGAGGATATTGCGGATTTTTTGCAGACCCTTTTAAAAAGATGCTATGATATCAATATGACCCAGGAAGAATCCAGGGAAATGGCTTTTTATATAAGGGATTCAATAGCCGGAAGCGGTGGGGAGGTCTTTGAATTCAAGTTTAGAAACCTTGAAACCAATAAAGATGAAAGCATTTTGATAAAGCTTATTGATACCTCATATTACGAGATAAAAAAATCTGCGAGGTACAAGCTCACCGACCAGGGTATGGAGCTTCTTTTCAAGACGCGGGAGATCTATTCCGAGTTCAGGATAAATGTAACGCAGATGTATCTAAAGCAACAGATTGAAAAGGGGGTTTTCTCCGGTGCCTTACAGACGGTAAACGAGCTGAACCTTCAGGTCAGGCAGCTTAGAGAGAGGCTTGAGAGCCTTCTTTTGAATATAAGGCAGAATGTTTTGAGTATTAATTTTGAGGAGCTAAAAAAGCTTTTCTCTAGGATAAAGGAGCAGTTTGAGGTTGAAAGGCGTGAGTTTCGCAACATAAAGAGGATTCTCAAAGAACAAAGAGATAACCTGGAAAAAATCAGCTATGAAGATTTGGAAGAAAAGGAGTTAAGGAACCTTGAACAAATAAAAATACTCACCGAAAGACTTAACATAACATCTTCAGAGCACGACAGGCTTTTTAACGAGAAGCTTGACATAGTGGGCGAATATTTAAAAACCATAGAAATAAGGCTTCGTCAAGGTGTCAGTGAGTTTATTGATTTTGAAAAAAGTATTTTTGATTTGCTTATCTCGAAGGATTTAAATCCAGCACCATTAAAAAATATGTTGTCCCCAGTTATTACCAATAGTGCCTCTATTAAGGTTTTCAATCCCTTTAAGGCCTTAGAACCCCAGAGGATAAAGGCAGAAACCCAGGAAAATGAACGGGAAAGTCTAGATATAGAGGCAGAATTGGAAGTAAAAGAAAAGGAAGAGCGGGAAGCACGGGAAAGACGGGACAGAAAGGTAATGGTCTATCTTGAAGCAATAGTTCTTGAGGCTTACCACGAAGGAGAATCCTTTCTTAGTGCCGCTATGAAAAGACTTGATGAGGATACATATAATTCGGCAGGTTTTGATTTTGATTTTTACAGCCTGATTGTAATGCTGCATCAAAACAAGCTTATTGATTTTAAGGATTTAGAGGATATACTCGAAGGGATGGTAAGGGATACTTCATCGTATAATATAAATATTTTTTATCTTTTCGATCGGATATTTACTAAAAGACCGGAACTTAAAGGCTTAAAATCTCTGATTTTGATATCGACGAATAAAAAATTAAAGTTTAAGAACGGGAATGAAATAACGGATCTTGTGATTAAGGGGGTAAGGTGATGGAAAATCTATCGCCGGATTCGGTTAGAAAGGCATTTTCACTGTTTATTAAATTAATTGAAAAATCAAAAATAACAAAAAAGGATAATCCCGAGTTGTTTTCATCCTATGACGATCCGGAGATTTCATATATCATGAGAATTTTTGAGGAAGAGTCAGGAATAATGGTACTGCATTCTTCGGATACCCTCTATTTTACGCCGGGTATAGATAATAAATTTTTGGGTTTTACAAACGAAGAACTGAGGAACAAAATGGGTTTTACAAATAATAATTCTTTCGATTATAATAAAGTTTTTTAACGGTGAAAACTACAATAACAAGGTTCGTACCATGCTGAAGGTGGAGGAACTGGAAGCATATATAACTTCTAAACTGCAAGCGGTGGAAGCCATGGAAAATCAGGAAGAGATCGATGAGAGTTTGGATTTTAATTTTAAAAACATTTCCAAGCTCTGGCTGGATTTGCCGACCTATGATGAAAAAATTAAAAACTATGGCCAGTCAAAAGGCACCAGGATAAGCTTTATATATAGAACTCTCAAATTTTTACAGGATCAGGGTCTGGTGAATGTCGACAATGACAGTGAGATATATACCACCGATAAGATGGATACCATTATTATAAGTTACTATCCTGAAAGCACT
>DAOOJC010000186.1:0-4371 GCA_035384905.1 Acetivibrio sp.
TCAAGGTCTTCGGTTTTTATGCTAAAGCCCCTTGGCAGTGATTCAATAAAAAAGATTATTAAAAATGCCCTCCGGGACAAGGAGCGGGGGCTTGGAAATTTAGAGATAGAGATTGATGATAAGGCTCTGGACTATCTGGCGTATATATGTGACGGAGACGCGAGAATTGCTTTAAACTCTTTGGAAATTGCTGTTTTGAGTTCACCTATTGATAAGGACGGCAAACTTAAAATTGATGTGACGTTGATTGAGGAGTGTGTGCAGAGGAAAGCCGCAAGGTACGATAAATCCGGAGAGGGACATTATGACAACATAAGTGCGTTTATAAAATCCATGAGGGGAAGTAATCCGGATGCAGCAGTGTTCTATCTTGCAAGGGCTTTGGATGCCGGGGAGGACCCTATGTTTATGGCACGGAGAATAATGATATGTGCCTCGGAGGATGTGGGAATGGCAAACCCGGCTGCGTTGCAGGTTGCGGTTGCAGCGGCACAGGCCGTTCATATGGTGGGCATGCCCGAGGCTCGAATAATATTATCTCAGGCTGCCGTTATGGTGGCAACCAGTCCAAAGTCGAACTCGTGCTATGTGGCAATAGATAAAGCTTTAAATGATGTGAGAAACAAGCGAACCGGTGAAGTGCCGATGCATTTGAGAAACGCTGTTACATCAGGAATGAAGGACCTGGGCTATGGAAAGGGCTATAAATATGCCCATGATTATGCGGGCAACTATGTCGAGCAGGAATACCTTCCGGAAGAGATGAAGGGAACCGTCTATTATGAGCCCTCGGGAAACGGTTATGAATTGAAGATAAGGGATTGGCTTTTAAAGAAAAGGAATAAAGCTAAGGAAAGCTAAAACCGATGATAAACGAGTGATGAACGATAAAACGGGTAATGAAAACAAAATTTATTGCGTAAAATTCTGTAAAAAAGCCTCAAGCTTAATTGATTATTAACCTTGAGGCTTTTTAGTGGGATTTCACGATACCCCCGGAGCTTTTGTTCGGTATATCATTAACAATTGCCTGAGCCATGCATTTTTATAGGGCAAACTGTTAATTGTTTCTCTTAACGGTACTTTATAATATTTTCATAATAAGGCGGATAAATGATTCCCTTGTCGGTAACAATGGCCGAGATGTATTTATTTGGTGTAACATCGAATGCAGGATTTCTTACATTTACACCTTCCGGAGCAATTCTTATACCTTTAATGTGGGTAATTTCCACGGGGTTTCTTTCTTCTATGGGTATTTGCTCTCCGGTTTCAATGGAAAAATCTATAGTTGATACGGGAGCTGCGACATAAAAGGGTATGTTGTTTTCCTTTGCTAGAACTGCAACGGAATAGGTACCGATTTTGTTTGCCGTGTCTCCGTTTAGTGCTATCCTGTCGGCACCCACTATTACACAATCAATTAAACTCTCTTTCATAAAATGCCCTGCCATATTGTCACAGATCAGTGTAACAGGAATATTATCCTGCATCAACTCCCAGGCTGTAAGCCTTGCTCCCTGCAAATAAGGCCTGGTCTCATCCGCAAACACACGGATGTTTTTTCCCGATTCGTGGGCAGCACGGATAATTCCAAGGGCTGTACCGTAATCGCATGTGGCCAGGGCACCGGCATTACAATGGGTAAGTATGGTTGAACCTTCCTTTATCAGTTCGTTTCCGTACCGTCCGATACTCCTGTTGGCCTCAACATCTTCTTTTTCCATCAGGCACGCTTCGTTTTCAATTAACTCTTTTATTTCTTCTATATCCTTGTCCCTGTTGGATACAGCCTTGCAGTAAACCCTGTCAACGGCCCAGAACAGGTTTACTGCAGTTGGACGGGTGCTCTTTATCAGATCGCATACTTTTTTCAGTTGTTCAAAGAACTCATTTTTAGAATCAGTATTTATTGCCTTTGCAGCTATTGCCAACCCATATGCGGCAGTTACTCCTATTGCAGGAGCACCTCTTACAATCATGTTTTTTATCGCATCGGCGACTTGAACATAGTTATTGAGCTCCACAGTCTTATGCTCTGTGGGAAGCAAGGTCTGGTCAATCAGCTTTAATACTCCGTTACAATATTCCAATGGCTTCATTAAAATCTCCTTTTTTAAAACTTTTTATCTCAAGTGGAGGCATGCTCCGTTCCACTGGCTTTTAAACACTGTTCAAACCATGGTTAACTTTACGGAAACTAAAGGTCTAATCCGTTTAAGTCAACATTATTGCATGTACAGTGTTCATCACTCAAGTCAATTCTCTTGATTATTTCAAAGAGCATTTTCTTAACCTTTTCGTTGTTTTCTTCAAACACTTTGAGTACAGCCTCTTCGGTAACGGGGGCAATATCGTCACGACCCTCCAAACCGGCATCATAATCCGTAATTAAAGAAATGTTTGCATAGCATATACCCAGTTCTCTGGCCAGATAGGCTTCAGGATACTGAGTCATATTGATAACATCCCAGCCCATCTTGTTAAACCATCTGCTTTCTGCCACAGTTGAAAACCTTGGACCCTGTATGACTACCACAGTTCCTTTTTCGTGGATGGTAATACCCAGCTTTTGACCTGCCTCAATGGCGATTTTTCTAAGCTTGGGGCAGTAAGGATGGGCTGAGCTTATGTGCTTTGTTACCGGACCGTCATAAAAAGTATCTTTACGTCCTGTTGTTCGATCAACAAACTGGTCGCAAACAACAAAGTCGCCGGGTTTTATATTTGCCTGAAGACTGCCGGAGGCTGTGGGGGCCAGTATCTTTTTTACTCCGAGTTTTTTCATTGCAAAGAGGTTAGCCCTGTATGGTATCATGTGAGGCGGCAGTTGATGATTTTTGCCGTGACGGGGGAGAAAAGCTATTCTTTTTCCCTCATATGTTGCCAGTGCAATTTTATCACTGGGTTTTCCATAGGGTGTTTCAATTTCGATTTCTTCGACGTCTTTTAGAAACGAATAAAATCCCGATCCGCCAAAAACGCCGATATCAGCTTTACTGTTCATTGTAAACCTCCCTTTTGTAAGTGATTTTCATTAATATACTTATTATATTATAAAACCTGGGATTTTCAATAATTGAATTATATATTTACTTTTATATGATTTAAATATATAATGCCTTTTTGTGAGGGAATATAATCAAATTAAGGCAATAGAAACACAAATTACAAAAAGATTCATTAATCTTGAGAAAGTGCTATTTTGTTATTATTAAGGGAGAACTGCGATGGATAATGATATTAAAGATTTAGAGATGTTTAAATATTTCCTTGAATGTTATTTTCATGTTGACATAAGTTATTCTGAATTAGACGATGTAATACGGGAATTCAAACAAAGTGAATTATCAAAGTATTCTGCTAAACTGCTGGAAGAAGCGATGTTGTTAAAATAATTTTTCCATCAGAAACCTTCTATAAAAAACGATTATTTGTGTAAATCTAAAGTTGAAGAAAGGAAGGTAAACTGCATGGAAAAAAGAGAACATTACAGGGAACTTCTATTAAGACAGAAAAATGAATTGGAAAATACAATAAATATGATGAAAGCCCATGATATTTCTGAGCAGAATATGGAAGCTGCAGATGAGCTGTCAAACTATGACAACCATCCTGCGGAGTTGGGGACAGCGGTTTTTCAGGCAGAAATGAATAATACCCTCAAGGTTCATGAGGAACATTTGCTCAAAGAAATAAATGATGCATTAACCAGGATTGATAAGGGAGACTACGGAAAATGCGAGCTGTGCTCGAAGGATATAGCGGAGGAAAGGCTTGAGGTTTTGCCTTATACAAGACTGTGTATGGATTGTGAAAGCAGTAAGGAGATTACAATGGATACCTTGGAATGGCAAAGACCTGTAGAAGAGCTGGTGTGGGATGCACCCTTGGGAAGGAAGTATCTGAATAA
This sequence comes from Acetivibrio sp., assembly GCA_035384905.1. GTDB lineage: Bacteria > Bacillota > Clostridia > Acetivibrionales > Acetivibrionaceae > Hungateiclostridium. The sequence continues at coordinate 3,914 of DAOOJC010000186.1, forward strand.
ACAGGAAGATGATGAGTTTGAGGGTATGGATCAACTTAACGATTTGGTAAAGTTCGGTTCATCCGATTCTCCCCAGGATATGGGAGGGTATGAGGACTATGAGGAGTTTTATACAAATGAGGTTGATAAACAGGGCGTGGTAGACAGTATGGATAACATTTCTAATGAGGAGTATAAAAAGCAGCTGCCCGATTGAATCAAATAGAGTTCACCGCTGTATGCACGTTTCAGCTTTCATGCTTTTGGTTTAAGTTTATTATTTCAAGGCTTCAGTGCGAGGTGTAATCCTCTTCTGAAGCCTGATGTTCAGTATTATTTGAGTGATTTTTGTAGGATAGTCATATTATTTGTGCATAAAATAATTTTACTGTAGTTTTTCAATACCCCCCAGACAACAAGTTATCTAGTTGTTTGTAAAATGCTGTAACCCTTGAAACCAAAGGGTTTTAGCAGTATAT
>DAOOJC010000187.1:0-4368 GCA_035384905.1 Acetivibrio sp.
GAAAGCTATGACCGTCTGACTGCAAATTGCTCTTCTGAAGCTCCGCAAATCGAGCTTGACGATGAGGATGATGCGGCAATATATTTTTCATCGGGGACCACGGGTTTTCCAAAGGCAATTTTGCACAACCATAGAAGCTTAATGTCTGCGTGTTACACCGAACAAAAACATCATGGTCAAACTCGCGAAGATAATTTTTTGTGCATTCCGCCGCTATACCATACCGGTGCCAAAATGCACTGGTTTGGAAGCTTGCTGGCATGCAGCAAGGCTGTGTTGCTCCGCGGAATTAAACCGGAATGGATTCTAAGAACGGTTTCCGAAGAAAAGATTACCATCGTATGGCTTCTGGTACCGTGGGCACAAGATATTCTTGATGCCATCGACAGAGGAGATGTGAAGCTGGAAGACTACAATCTTTCTCAGTGGAGATTGATGCATATTGGGGCACAACCGGTTCCTCCCAGTTTGATTCACCGTTGGAAAAAGTATTTTCCAAACCATCAGTATGATACCAACTATGGGCTCAGCGAGTCCATCGGTCCTGGATGTGTGCATTTAGGTGTTGAGAATATCCATAAAGTCGGTGCTATCGGAAAGCCGGGATTTAACTGGGAAGCTAAGATTGTTGATGAAAAGGGCTGTGAAGTTGCCCAAGGCGAAGTGGGTGAATTGATTGTCAAGGGGCCGGGCGTAATGAAATGTTACTATAACGACCCACAGGCCACTGCGGTAGTCTTAAAGGATGGTTGGCTATATACCGGTGATATGGCAAAAATGGATGAAGACGGGTTTATATATTTAGTGGATAGGAAAAAAGATGTGATTATTAGTGGCGGTGAAAACATATATCCGGTACAAGTTGAAGATTTCCTCCGTTCCCATGATGCGATTAAGGATGCTGCAGTAATAGGATTACCTGATACGCGGCTTGGTGAAATAGCAGCTGCAATTATAGAGCTGAAACCGGGTTTTACTTGCACTGAAGAGGATATAATAACGTTCTGTGCTTCGATGCCGCGTTATAAACGTCCGCGAAAAATTATATTTGATAAAGTTCCGCGTAATCCTACCGGAAAGATTGAAAAACCGCGTTTGAGAGAAAAATATGGTGCGGCAAGTTTGGTCGCTGCTCAAACCCAAAGGTAATAACAGGTATGTTATTTCGGGATGAAAGTCCCTTTGATTTAATAACCACAGAGATTTTTATAATAGATGCACTGTCAATCAAACGGTGTATCTTTTTTTCTGTATAACGAGGTGATAAATGTCCCCTGCAATCGAAAAATTATCTTTGAACCGAGGTGTTATAAAATGTGATTATTGTCGATATCTATTAAGAGGAAAAAATGTAGTATTGCTGGACCAAAATTAAAAATCGACAGTGAGTTTGCCGGGCCAAAGCTTGAAACTGGAGGTGAATAGTGAATGTGGGCATTAATTGCAGTTCCTTTGGTAGCTATATTAATGGTTTTGGTGAGCTGTTACCTGCAAAGGGAAACAGTATTAATGAAAGAAACATTAAAAGCCAGGATAATGGCTGTCTTCCCGGCAGAACCTTTATACATAGCATTTTTGGCGGTTTCCTCTATCATGGGGATTATAACCTTTGGAATCCGGTATTATAACCATTCAAATTTCATATGGGCTGCAAAGCTGACAACATTGGTTATTCTGCTTGCACCCATATCGTATATTGATTTTAAAACCAGGAAAATTCCGAATTTTTTGCTGCTTGCAGGTTTGTCTGCCAGGGTGGTGTTTTATATAATAGAGTTTTTTGCAGACAATAAAGCAATAACCGGCATAATAACTTCAGATATTAAAGGTTTGTTGCTTGGGGGAGGGATTTTTCTGATAGGGGCTGTGGCTGCGAAGAACAGCATCGGTATGGGGGATGTAAAAATGTTTGCCGTGATCGGTCTTTTTTGCGGCTACACCAAAACAATGACAGTAATAATGTTGAGCTTGTTTTTATGCTTTATTACAGCTGTTATTTTGCTTCTTATGAAAAGAAAAAAAATAAAGGATTCAGTGCCCTTAGCTCCGTTTGTATTTGCCGGAACGTTTTTGGCAATGATTTTAGCCGGTTAGGAAGCCTTTCCTTGTTGAATTAACAGGTTTTCAACTGCTTTTCAATATTCCTTCCGTATTATTTCTATTTAATCATAGTTCACTAACAGGTTATTCAATTGCTTTTCAATATTCCTTCCATATTATTTCTATATTAATCATAGTCCGCTCTTATTATTTAGAAAAAAGTTAGCTGAATATTTGGCTTTCTTGTTGACATATTAAAAAAACAAGAGTAAAATATAATTAGTAATTTAGTAATTTAGTAAATAAGTAAGCGGACATGGGAGTAACGTAGATTTTTTTTAATACGTCTCATGTCAAAAGAGAGGAAGGGATATGAATATGAATATGAAGATACCGACAACCTTAAAGCATAAACCTGTAATTGTGTCTGAGAACTATGAAAACGTTGACGGAAGATATTCTTATGACACTGATGCAAAGGGACTTTCGTTGGGGCTGGCTCAATGGAATGACCGGGGAAAGGTTGATATTTCAGCAAAGGTATGGAGATACACCGGCGAAAAATGGTCCAGACAGTCTGAAGAGCTGCCGCTGCATCGAGTGCTGGATTTGGCGATTCTTGTTTGCAGAACCAGGCAACACTTTCAGGATGCCTATAGGTTTGAAAAGCTGTATGACACTAAAAATCCTGTTATTGACAGGGTGGGTTTGCAGGGAGATGCCATGACAGTGGCTGTGTGTACCGATAATGAAAAAATAGATGAAGACATTAAATTATTCAGACAGGCCCTAAGTGATGATGATGAGCTTATCGGTGAACGCCTTAGCACCCTGTCGAGAATATTGAAAGAAATGGGGTACTGATTTTGGATAGAAAAAAGGAACTAAAAGAAATGTACAAGAATATGAAACCGGATATGGGAGTATTTATCATCCGGTCAAATTCTGATAACAGGTATTTCATTCAAGCCACTCCAAACTTGAAAGGAAAGATTAACAGTGTTAAATTTCAATTGGAGGGCGGCGTTTTTGTAAACAGAGTGCTTCAGAGGGAGTGGAATGAAAAGGGAGAATCCGCTTTTTCAATTGAAATACTTGAAAAACTTGAGTATGATAAAGATGAATCAAAAACCGATTATAGCGAAGAACTGGAACTTTTAAAGATAATCTGGGAAGAAAGGTTATCTCAAAAAGGCATGGAGGCTTATGGAAAATAATAAAGTGTCTGCAGAGCTATGTAAAACCTTATGGGGTGTAGAGAATGAATAGACTTTATAATGACTTAACCTTTATAGACTTATTCGCCGGAATAGGAGGCTTTAGAATCGCATTGGAATCTTACGGTGCCAAATGTGTGTTTTCTTCTGAAATAGACAAGTATGCATGCAAGACCTATGAGGCTAATTTTGGAGAGATGCCCAGCGGTGATATTACAAAAATTCCTGCCCGGGAAATACCCCGCCACGACATACTGTGTGCAGGCTTCCCATGTCAAGCCTTCAGCATCAGCGGCAAGCAGTTGGGGTTTGAAGATGCAAGGGGCACTTTGTTTTTTGATATTGCCCGTATTGCAGATTTTCATAAGCCGAAAATACTATTTTTGGAGAACGTAAAAAATTTGGTTTACCACAATAAAGGCAAGACCTTCAGCCACATGTGCGACATATTGGATGAGTTGGGATACAAGGTTTTTCACAAAATACTGAACGCAGGGGACTTTAAAGTTCCCCAAAACAGGGAGAGGGTATATATTGTATGTTTCAGAAAAGACCTGGGAGTCGATGAGTTTGTTTTCCCCAAACCTTTGAAGGAATATATATACCTTATTGATGTACTGTTACCCGACAGTGAAACCCATCAATATGTGATAGAACGGGATGATATCGTTATTACCGGCAAGCCGGACGAAAATTGCAGACCGGGAACCATAAGGATCGGCACGATAAATAAAGGCGGGCAGGGAGAAAGGATATACAGTCCCTACGGTCATGCTGTAACCTTGTCCGCTTATGGCGGAGGTGCAGCTGCCAAAACCGGTGCTTACTTGGTAAACGGACGTGTGCGTAAGTTAGCACCGAGAGAATGCTGTTTGGTGCAGGGCTTTCCCCGGGATTATAAGATTCCAGTATCCGATAGTCAGGCCTATAAGCTGTTTGGAAACAGTGTTGCCATACCTGTATTAAAAGCCATTTTTAAAAATATTATCAGCTTGGATTGTATGAAAGGGTATAATGTAAAAAACAGATAAACCGGAAAGAAACTGGTGAAAGTCAGTGAAATAGAGATTTTGGATCGAAATTGAATTAATGCAGCCGAGTTTAAACTTGG
>DAOOJC010000188.1:0-4364 GCA_035384905.1 Acetivibrio sp.
GGAGGTGATACATTACTTAATCCAATAACTAAAAATACTAGTAATGCCGCAATAGCCCCAGAAATAATAAGAATAATTAACCACAAAACTAAATTTGCTATGTTATAAATTATAAACTTCAAAATATTTTTTCCCATTTGAGGAAAAAAATCGGTTAAATCGGCTTTACCCTCTCTAAGTGCTTTATTTACCATACCATAAGTTGCCGGTGCTATAAGAAAACTCATCACTAATGATACAATTGAAGCAATCGCCATTAATATTAATAACGGTCTGATTAAATCAAACAGCATGATAAGAAAATCAGAATATTCTATACTCCCTGATATATAGCTCGCTTGCAGCTCATTAATTTGATCGGTCAACACCAAACTGTTTCCACTACCTTGAATAACCGACGGTATAACTACCATAATAATTAAAGGTATTGACAGCAACAGATTTTTTCCCAAAAATTTGAATGCATTTTCTAAATACTTCATAATTATCACCCCTTAATCAATATACTGCTAAAAACTTATTTCTATTATAGTTTTTTCTATTGTTTTTGTCTACAAAATCATCCCAAATAAACCTCTGCCTTATGATTCTTTCCGTCGCTGACCAGCGAAATCCTTTTATCAGTGCATTCCGCTCCGTCAACCATGACCTTTTTTACTCCACGGTTTACACCATCGGGATTTTTAACTTCAATCAAATACACTGCATCCTTATACCTGTATTTAATATCAAACCCGGACCAGGTCTTAGGTAAGCACGGATCAATAACAAGAAACTCTCCTTGCTTTTTGAAGCCCAAAATATATTCGAATCCTACCCGATACATCCACCCAGCCGATCCTGTGTACCAGGTCCAGCCGCCCCTTCCAGTGTGAGGAGGCACCGAGTATACATCTGCCGCCAATACATACGGTTCAACCTTATACCTTGAATATTCAATAGCTGTTCTTGAGTGATTTATGGGATTTAAAAGGTCAAAAAGCTCCAGGGCTTTATCCCCATCCCCCATTTTAGCAAAAGCCATAACCACCCAGGCAGCTGCATGGGTATATTGTCCTCCGTTTTCACGGACACCCGGAACATAGCTTTTGATATACCCCGGTTCTAAATCACTTTGATCGAAAGGAGGCGTCAAAAGCTGTATCAGGCCTTCATCACGCTTAACCAGATAATTTTCCAGGGCATTCATCGCCTCAACAATTCTGTCCTTGTTTCCTCCTTCGGATATTACTGCCCATGTCTGTGCCAAAGAGTCTATCTTACACTCGCTGTTTTGTATCGAACCGAGGGGTACTCCGTTGTCAAAGTATGCCCTCCTGTACCAGCTTCCGTCCCAGGCATTTTCTTCTATTGCCAAAGCTATTTTATCCGCCGTCTCAAGATAGCTTTTCGCCAGTTCCGTATCCCCCATTCTTTCACAAAGCGGAGCAAAGCCCTTGAGTATTGAATAAAGGAACCAGCCAAGCCATACACTTTCTCCCTTCCCTTTGTTTCCAACGGTATTCATTCCGTCATTCCAGTCTCCGGAGCCTATAAGCGGTATTCCGTGTTCTCCGAACCTGAGTGAACGGTTAATAGCCCTGATACAGTGGTCATACAGGGTTGAAACGGTCCCGGACACCCTCGGTATACGGTAAGCCTCATCCTCAAACTCTTTTAAAGGCTCATCCTCTAAAAATGGTGTCTCTTCCTCAAGAATTGCATAATCTCCTGTAACTCTTATATATTCTTCCGTTACATAGGGCATCCACAGAAGGTCATCGGAAAACCTTGTCCTTGTGCCCTTATACTTCTCCTCATGCCACCAGTGCTGAACATCACCTTCTATAAACTGGTGCTTCGAATGAAGCAATATTTGAGCTCTGGTAACCTCAGGCCACACGTGGGTAACGGCCATAGAGTCCTGAAGCTGGTCTCTGAACCCATAGGCACCACCGGATTGATAGAATGCCGAACGGGTCCAGAGCCGGCTGGATATCACCTGATACATCAGCCAGCCGTTTAAAAGAATATCCATTGCGGTATTCTGGGTATGGAACTGTACTGCCCTCAGCTTCTCCTCCCAGAACTTCTTCACTTCCTCCAGGGCCTTCTTTGCCTCTTCTAGCTTTCGGTATTTCTTTGACAAATGTTCCGTTTCTTCCGCATTTTTCCCTGCACCTAAAAGGAAAATCAACTCCTTTTCTTCACCGGGTTCAAGACTGACATTTACGCTCATGGCCGCACAGGGATCAAAGCCTGCCCCCGCTGTACCGGAAAGAGAAACCCGCTTTATTGCTTCCGGATCTTTAATACTGCCCATTCCGAAAAACTCTTTTCTGTCACAGGTTACGGTTCTGTCCTTTATTGAAGAGTCAATAAAGGCAACCCTTCCCGGGAACTCATCATTATAGTTGTTTCTTATCAAAACCACTCCCCGGGAATTGATTTCGGTATTAATTTGAGCCGCAGTATACTGGTCACTGACACCGAGAACCGGACGAATATAGTAAGTCATGCTCAAGCTTCTCGGTTTGTCGGTTTGGTTCACAAGCTTTAAAATGCTTATTTTTACACTATCCTCAACCGGAACGAACTGTGTCATTTCCTGTCCGATGCCGTGGCTTACATGCTCAAATACCGTATAGCCGAAACCGTGTCTTATTCTATAAGGTTCTCCCTCCCTTATGGGAAGCGGAGTCACAGACCATGATTCTGCTGTATGATCGTCAAGAATATATAGTATTTCTCCGGGAGTATCACTTACAGGGTCATTGGACCATGGAGTAAGTTTATTTTCACGGCTGTTCTCAAACCATGTGTATCCGGCTCCGGATTCGGTAACAATAAACCCGAACTTTTGGTTGGAAATCACATTTATCCATGGCAGCGGCGTATTGTGACCGTATTCGAGATAAATTACATACTCCCTGCCGTCCTGTTTGAAACCTCCCAGTCCGTTGAAAAATACCAGATCCGTATCTTTGTTAAGCCTGGTCTCATAGTGCACAGGCTCTTCTTTAAAGCTTTTTAACTCAGATAAACCTGAGGTTTTAATATACTTCATCTGTTCCCTCAAATCCCCGGCATTTCCTTTTAATATGATCCGGGAAACAGCACAAATCAAAGCAATGTCTTCGGGCGGCATATTGCTTCCCTTAAGAACAAATACTCCCCCCGGCTTGTTTATCATGTCATGGGCATGGCTTCCCGCCAACACATCATAAAGCAAGCCGTTTAGCGGGTTCATATAACTGTTTTCTTCTTCATTCAGAATCACCAGGTCAATCTTGAAGTTTTTAATTTTCCAATACTCATGGGCCTTCAATACCTCCTGCACTATGTCAATATCCTCTGTTTTGTCCAGCATAACAAGCACAATGGGTATGTCTCCCGATATACCGTATGACCACAGAGCCGACTGCCCCTTTTTGTTGTTTTTTATACAATCCTGCCTTTTCCTGTGGTGGGGACCGATAAACAGTATGTGGGAAATCAGGTCCTGGAACAGCTCAATTTCTTCAGTAACAAGGTTCAAATACCTTGCCTCCACACGGCTCCTCGTTATGGCCATGCTGATCTCGTCTTTTATTACATGTGCAGAAGAATACTTCGCAGCAATCTCGACAGCATCCTCACGAGTTTCTGTAACAGCTGTAATAAAGCACACTTTTACTAATTTTCCGGGCTCTACCCGAACCATCTGTCTGAAGCTCACAACAGGATCCAGCACTGCACCGCAGGTATTGGAAAGAGGTCTTGCAGGCTCTAATGCAACGGGATTTGACACATCTCTTCCCCTGCCTATAAACTGCATCCGGTCTGTTTCATACTGCAGTCCTCCCACTGCTTCCCCCTCTACCAACATCTTGCTTACTGCCCAAAGGGTTTTACCGTTCTCAGTTCTTGGCCTTCTGCTGGCAATAATGCAATTGTGTTCAGGCAGGAACTCTGTTCTTATGAACAAATTGCTGAAAGCAGGGTGTGCAATATCGGCTCCGTGAGGGGCCAAAACCAATTCAAAATAGCTGGTAACCTCAAGAACACACTCTTCCGTTCCGTTATTTGTCAAAGTAATCCTTCTTATTTCCGCATTATCCCCGGCACTAACAACCATCTCCGTCTGTGTGTTTATATTGCCGTCCCTTCTCAAAAACCGTGCTTTTCCCGATGTAAAGGTAATTTTATACTCATCGGGCTTTCTGCCGAAGGGGGCATAAGCAGCCGACCATGCTTCGTTACTTTTAACATTCCTTATATAGAAAAATTCTCCATAATTGTCCTGGCTGATATCTTCCCTCCATCGTGTCACATCCAGATGCTTGTTTCTACTGTAACCCGTTCCTTTATCGGTAATCATTACCGAATAGCTGCCGTTGGAAAGA
>DAOOJC010000189.1:0-1844 GCA_035384905.1 Acetivibrio sp.
AATTGGCGGTGGTGATATAAAGTTGATGGCTTCTTGTGGTTTTGTGCTGGGTGCACCCCTAGGGGCTATGCAAAGCGTCATTTCTCTTGTTCTTGCTATGATAGCAGGACTATGTATAAGACTTTCGAGTGAAAGTAAAAAGCTAAACTCAATCACACTACCTCTTGCACCTTTTTTCTGTGTAGGAGGTATTTTTTCATACTTGGCACTTTTGCTGAGTGCAATCAATTAAAAAACAGGAGGACTATTGAGTATGAATTTGAGTATTTTTAAAAACCGAACAGTCATCGGACTGGTATGTATTTTCCTTTCTCTTGTCATCTGCTTTGGGCTTACTCCTTTGTTTAACAGTGGATTGCGTGCACAAACGGAAATTGTCAGAGTATCATCAACAGTGAAGAATGGTGAAGTGCTAACTGCTGACAAGCTGGAAATGGTGAAAGTGGGGGCATATAACCTTCCGGACAACGTTATTAAGAGTAAAAATAGTGCAGTCGGGAAATATGTAAATGCTGACTTGCAAAAAGGTGACTATATCCTTGCTTCAAAACTATCTGAAAAGCCCCTTGCCGAGTTTGAATATTTGAACGATTTGGACGGGACAAAGGTTGCTATGTCCATTACCATCAAGTCTTTTGCTGCCGGCCTGTCAGGCAAATTGGAAGCAGGTGATATCGTAACCCTTATATCTGCAAATTATGATAACCTGGGAAAAGCAACCATTCCACCTGAACTCCAATATGTTAAAGTCCTGGCAGTAACCGCAGAAACAGGCGATGATAAGGAATATGTACCGCAAAAAGTAAGCAACGGTGAAAACGAAGAAAAGAAATTACCGGCGACGATAACTTTGCTTGTCAATACAGAACAGGCCAAGGTACTTGCAGACCTTGAGCAGAAAGGAAATGTTCATGCCACCTTGGTTTACCGTGGTACTAACGAAAATGCCAACAAGTTTTTAGCTGAACAGGACAAACTCTTTGAGAAAAAGGAGGATACCCCAAACACAGTTACAAACGTCAAACAGAACGAGCACAAAGAGGAGGGTAACGTTGATGCCGAATAAAGGAAAACAAATTTTAACAGTATGGGGGAGTCCAGGAAGTGGCAAAACGGTTACTGCCTTAAAACTGGCAAAAGAGCTTGCGGATCAAAAGAAAAATGTGCTGCTCCTGCTGTGTGATGATATCTGCCCTGCACTGCCTACAATTTTTAAATCCAAAACGCCGATTGATGTTTCAATCGGTGAAGTATTAACAGCTCCTAACATTACGCAGGAAGTAATTTTAAGAAATTGTGTTTCCTTTGATAAAAATCCGTATATCAGTTTACTTGGGTACAAGGCCGGAGAAAATCCGTTTTCCTATGCTGAGTACAAGAAAGACCGGGCAGTGGATCTGTTGGTCCTTCTTCGCCATATTGCTGATTATGTGGTTATAGATTGTTCCAGTATGCTGACTGAAAGTATTATTTCAACAGTAGCATTGGAAGTGGCTGATGAAGTATTAAGGCTTGGAAGCTGTGATTTAAAAAGCGTGTCCTATTTCAGGTCCGTATTGCCACTGCTTAGTGAGCCTAAATTCAATACAGACAAACATATTAAAGTACTTTCAAATGTAAGGCCGTCGCAGGATGGCGAAGAATATAAGAATGCTTTTGGCGGTGTTTCATATACTTTACCCTATGTACAGGCCATTGATGAACAAAATTCTACTCTCACACTTTTTGAAAGTATACCTGGGAAAGCTGCAAAAATTTATGACCCGGTCATAAAGTCAATTGTAAAGGCGGTGTTTGGCGATGAGTAGAAATATCGGCCTGTTCTATAATGTGGCTAAAAACAA
>DAOOJC010000189.1:1944-4346 GCA_035384905.1 Acetivibrio sp.
GGTGTTTGGCGATGAGTAGAAATATCGGCCTGTTCTATAATGTGGCTAAAAACAAAAAGGGATTCTCTGAGGTTCTAAAAGAAATACAGGAATACTTATCAAGTAAATATGCCACCATGATTGCAAATAACCCGGCAGAACAGAAACAACAAATAACAGCATATATCGCAAAATACCTTACAGATTACAGATTGGGCGTAGAAGGCATGGATGCAGAAGAACTCGTTGAACGCCTGTACACAGAGATGGCAGAGTTCTCTTTCCTAACCCAATATCTTTTTGCAACCAATATTGAGGAGATTAATATCAACAGTTGGAAAGATGTCAAGATAACTTATTCAGACGGAAGGGTTCTCCCTTCCTCTGAAAAGTTTAACAGTCCGGAACACGCCGTTGACGTGGTCCGCAGATTACTTCACAAATCCGGTATGATACTTGATAATTCACAGCCCGGTGTGGTGGGGCATCTTTCCAACAAAATCCGTATTACTGTTTTAGGAAACCCTGTTACTGATGCTGATAAGGGCGTGGCTGCTTCAATCCGTATTGTTAATCCTCAGAAGCTGACGAGAAATGATTTTATAAAAAATAATACGGCTACTGCACAGATGTTGGATTTTTTAAGCGCCTGTTTGAGATATGGGCTGTCAATGTGCGTAACCGGCAGTACCGGTTCAGGCAAAACCACTCTGATGAGCTGGCTTTTATCCACCGTTCCCGATGAAAAACGTATCTTTACCATTGAGAATGGCTGCCGTGAATTTGACCTTGTAAAAGAGGATGAAAAGGGCAACGTCATCAACAATGTGGTGCATACCGTCACCCGATATTCGGAAGATCCCAAGCAGAATATTGACCAGGAAAAACTCCTGGAATATGCCCTTACTTGCAACCCTGATGTTATCTGTGTCGGCGAGATGAAATCAGCAGAAGCTTTTGCAGCACAGGAAGCAGCTCGAACCGGCCATGCCGTTATCACTACCACCCATGCCAACAGTTGTACCGCCACATACCATCGTATGGTGACACTGTGTACCCAGAAATATGATATCAATGATAAAACCTTATATAACCTTGTGACAGAAGCCTTTCCGCTGATCATGTTTGTTAAGAAGTTAGAGGATAACAGCCGTAAAGTTATGGAAATAACAGAGTGTGAGATTTGCGAAGACGGGACACGCAAAATTCACACTCTTTTTCGTTACCATATCACTGAGAATACGGTTGTAGACGGCAAGGTGCAGATTAAGGGTGAATATCAGAAGGTCGGCAATATATCACGTAGCCTGCAAAAGCGGCTTCTTGAAAACGGTATGCCTGTGAGTCTGCTTGAAAAAATCACGGAAGGAGCTGATGTAGCATGACATTGCTTATTTTAATCGCCTTTGCAGGTCTGATTGCAGGATTCTTTCTGATTTTAAATTTATCGCCTTTTGAGTTTGCCGAAAGTGTAGTAAGGCTATTTCAGAACCGCAAAACACCGATTGGAAAGAGAATTGAAGCAATTAAAAATCCAAAGCCTGTTAAAGGAATCAGAAAAACCGTAAGAGATGCCAAAGAGGTTTTATCCCTCATGGGCAAGGAAGGAAAATTTGGAGCAATATGTGCGTTATCCTTTTTTCTCATGGTAATTGGGTTATTTGCTTCTGTCCTCATGGATAACTTTTTAATGATTCCCGTTGCTTCAATTGGGTTGGCACTTGTGCCTTTCTGGTATTTGATTTTTACTTCTCATTCCTACAAAAAGCAAATGAATGCAGAAATGGAAACAGCTCTGTCAATCATCACCACAAGCTATTTGAGAAATGAGAGTATCATTACTGCTGTTCAGGAGAATATCGGCTATCTGAATCCACCCATCTCCAATGTCTTTCAATCATTCCTGACACAGGCGAAAATGATTAATGTTAATGTGAAGCAGGCTCTTTCCGATATGAAACCAAAGCTGAACCATTATGTTTTTAGCGAGTGGGTAGATGCCATGATTGCCTGCCAGGAGGACAAAACATTAAAAACTACATTGTCGCCAATCATATCAAAGCTTTCTGATATGCGGATTGTTTCAGCAGAACTGGATTATCTGATGTATGAACCATTGAAAGAATTTATCACAATGGCTCTGCTTTTAGTGGCAAATATCCCGCTTATTTATTTCCTAAATAGGGATTGGTATTCAGTGCTTGTGAATACGGCATTTGGTAAAGGGATACTGGCAATATGTGCCTTTGCAATACTCGTTTCCTTTGCTGCAGTAATCAGGCTTACCAAGCCAATTGAGTATAAAAGGTAGTGTCAAATCAAAGCCACAGATCTTTAATGCAAATATAAGCAAGAAAGGAGTTTTCGCCATGTTACAAGATAAAACAATTAAACAGAAAGATTATGAAAGAGCTTCCCAACTT
>DAOOJC010000190.1:0-4344 GCA_035384905.1 Acetivibrio sp.
AGGAGAAATTAGCACCTTCTTCAACGTTTCTATTTCTTCAAGAACCTTTCCGGACCCCATAACCACACAATCCAACGGATTCTCAGCAATATTCACAGGCATGCCTGTCTCATCCCTGATAAGCCTGTCCAGACCTTTTAACAGTGCTCCTCCACCGGTAAGCATTATTCCTCTGTCCATAATATCAGCTGCAAGTTCCGGCGGTGTCTTTTCAAGAGTTATTTTTATCGAATCTACTATAGCATAAATTGGGTCTTTTAATGCTTCCATAACTTCCGAAGCTGTTATGGTTATATTCTTGGGAAGTCCTGTTATAAGGTCTCTTCCTCTTATCTCCATGTTCTCTTCCTTGACCATTTTATATGCTGCCCCTATGGTAACCTTTATTTCTTCGGCAGTCCTTTCTCCTATCATTAAATTATATTCTTTTTTAATGTAGTGTACAATAGAATCATCAAGTTCATCCCCGGCAATCCTCAAAGATTTACTGGCAACTATGCCCCCAAGGGATATAACTGCAACCTCACTGGTCCCCCCGCCTATATCGACAACCATGCTTCCCGATGGCTCCTCCACCGGAAGATTCGCTCCTATCGCAGCTGCCATAGGCTCTTCTATAAGGTATGCCTCCTTGGCACCTGCATTAATGGTTGCTTCCTCCACAGCCCGTTTTTCGACTTCAGTAACACCCGACGGAACGCAAATAACAACCCTGGGCTTCCCAAATACACCTTTTGACATGGCTCTTTTGATAAAATACTTGAGCATACTTTGAGTTACTTCAAAGTCTGCAATAACTCCATCCTTCATTGGCCTTATTGCAACAATATTCCCAGGAGTCCTTCCAATCATATCCTTCGCAGAATCGCCAACTGCAAGTATCTCACCGTTTTTTTTGTTTATTGCAACCACTGAAGGTTCTCTGACTATAATGCCCTTTCCCTTTACATGAACCAATGTATTAGCTGTTCCCAAATCAATTCCTATGTCCCTTGAAAATAACATTTATCTTCTCCTCCCGAATAATCTAAATTCCAGGATTCCACCTTATGAAAGGCAGAATTCCTGCCTCCAACTCCAGCGGGGTCGAATACTCTCCGAAGCCCCTATGTTCAGCTTATCCAACTAGTCTAATGCTTAAAAACACAAACTCCAAATTCCTTAAGCAATTCAGCCAGCCGTGGCAGGGGTAAACCTACAACATTGAAATAGCAGCCTTCAACTCTCTCTACCAGCACTGCTCCCTTACCCTGTACACCATAGGCCCCTGCTTTATCCATAGGCTCTTGCGAATCTATATAGGCAAAAATAGTATCGTCAGACATTTCTTTCATCTTGACCCGTGTTGTCTCAAAACCCTTGATGTATTTAAAATCCCGTGTATCAATAAGAGCTATACCTGTAAATACTTCATGCCAGCCTCCTCTCAGGCGGCTTAATATGCAAAAGGCTTCGTGCCTGTCAGCAGGCTTTCCTATTATTCCGTCCTTTACTACTACCGTATCCGCACCAATAACAAGATACCTGTTATTGTGCCCGGTTTGAGCCATTTGTTCAGCAACATCCATTGCTTTTTGATATGCAAGATATTGTACAAGCTCAGCCGGACTTAAATTATCATTATTGCCTTCATCTATTTTCGATGGAACAATTATAAAATCAAGACCTATTTGTTTTAAAAGCTCAGATCTTCTTGGTGATGCGGATGCCAAAACAATCTGTATGGTAATCACCTCGTAGTACATACTAAAACAGTCTATATGAGATATGATTGAAGCATTAAACTTCAAACATACACTATTATAATCATATAAATCGCTTTATTTCAACAAAATATGAATTTTTTTGATTACTTTTTCGTTACAATTATACTACATAATATAAACAAGTTAAATAGAAATTTAGTCCAACTTGAATATATTAATATTAATTATTTTAATTACCAGTCAACATATAATAATTCTACTGTTTCACGATTCCTTTATCCCCACCGGTTCCTGTTTCATCTATTGCTGACACATCAATTTTCTGCATGTCATCCTTGATTTCAGGTACTACGCTGTTTAAGCTGTCAATAATCTTACTCATTTCTCCTACGCTCAGGTCATCGATATCTTTTTGTTCAACTCCCACTTTCATGAGAATCTTGTTTAACACGGCCGGATCGCCGGGATCCATATCCATACTCTTCAGTCTTTGTTTAAAGTAATTGATCTGCCTTTGTGTTGCCTTCTTTACCGGTGTCTTATTCGAACTTGCCTGTTTTTTCTCCTGCTCGCTGACCAGACGGCTTTGGACAGTACTAAACTCCTCGTCCAAAAGTCTCGCCTCTTCAGGGTAAAGCCAGTCGTTTTCTCCCATAAGCTTTCTAATTATTCTGTCACATGCACCGGTAATAGTTTTTTCAAGGCCGAATTCCTTATCATCAATAAGTTCTTTAGCTATTTCAAACATCTCCCATTCTGTAAGTGCAAATTCGGGGTTATTCTTTATCACAGGTTTCCTGTTATCTATAACCTTACTTCCCCTTTCATCCTTAATTGCGTTCTTACCCTCAATCTTTTGTGCAATATACTTTTGGTATCTGTTATAATAGTCTATCTGTTTTCCGTCAACAATAACCTGTCCGCTGGAAATATCCTTTCCTCTTATTTTAACCAGGTATGAAGGCAATTCAACATTTCCGACACCGGGAAATTCTACCCCTTTTTCCTTCAATACATCAATCGACAAGTCCTCAATGGAAATCCCCTTCTCTTTTGCTTTCTTAAAAAGTCCCTCCGCCTTCATTCTCAACTCCCCACCGATGCCTCTATAGAAATCTTTTTCCTGATTATATTGAATTTCGGTTGACGTACCCTCATTTTGAGCTGTTTCGCCCATACCTGTATTCTTTTTCATGTTTCCATCTCCTTACAGCAAGAACGTTGTTAATCGGTCTTATTCTATTGACTATTGAATTTAATAGCTATTTATATTTTGATTATTATTATTTGATTAAATGCAATTATCAAAACAGCTTTTTTTTTCATTAAAAAGAAAGATTTCTACAGTTTTCATTTTTTATGTATCGGTATTGTCTGTGTCGTACGGGGGCACCTTAATGCATAGAAAAATGTTTCAGAAACTTACGTTTCGCATGTCCAGAGCCTGTAAATAATGTTTCTTCTACATTTTTCATTACAGTAATAATTTATTTCACACATCCGATATATAATTTGACAAATGTGCCGGCACACTCTACAATCATATTATTATTTATTATCAATGGATGGGCGGGATATCACTTGTTGAAATTGGCACTGAAATATGCTCTCTTTGCAGGCATATCCACATTGAGTAATTTAACTACTCAGCACTTGGTTCAAATGCTTCTTTCGTCTCTTGGAATGGAGAAAGATTTTGTTCTTGACATATTTGGAGTTTTCAGCATAAAGGTCATACTCCTTATTGCTATTTTCTTCGGAACATTAGTAGCTTTGGTAATTAAGTATGTATTGGACAAAAGGTTTATATTCAATTTCGAGACAAAAAGCAATTCCGAAAACACAGGAAAATTTTTGCTTTATTCGTTTATGGGAATATTTACAACACTTATATACTGGGTTTTTGAGCTCTCCTTTGACTTTCTCTTTGACTATGAATCCGCAAAGTATATCGGTGCATTGATTGGACTTTCGATGGGTTATGTCATAAAGTACCAGCTGGATAAGCGGTTTGTTTTTATCAGCAAACGATGAACTATATTTAACCGTATAGAAATATTTTATACTTCTCTTTTTTGAATAATAGAAGTATAATATAGATAAGGCATACAATTATGTAAAGAATTCATGGTGATACTTATGAAAATTGAGAAGATTAATGATAATATGCTTAAAGTTACAATCTCAATAGATGATCTCGAAGAAAGAAATATTGATATAGATACATGGAGCTATAATTCCCCCGCAACGCAGAAGTTGTTTGGGGATATGATGGAACAGGCCGAAATACAGTTCGGTTTCTGCGTTTCAGGTTCTGAAATTTGTGTTGAGGCAGCACCGGACACGGATGAAGGATTTGTCATTATAATTACCAAATTAGACGAGGACGAGGAATTCGAATCTATTGAGAAATATATTAAGAACAGGTTTAAAAAAGCCGATTTAAAGTCCAAAAAGAAGAGCTCCGGTATTTGTTCCACCATATTGATATATTGCTTTAATAATTTTGATGATTTGTGTCTTCTCAGTCAAAGACTGATCCGTATTTATACCGGTGAAAGCACTTTATACAAGCTAAAGGGAACGTATTATTTACTCTTGACCAAAAACTCCTGGTCAGTGGATAATACGTTCCCTT
>DAOOJC010000191.1:0-4344 GCA_035384905.1 Acetivibrio sp.
ATTACAATTGCAACGATCAATATTTTCTTTTTTCCTTTCATAAATAAAAACCTCCTAACAGCTCCACCTTTGACAATAAAATTAAATCAAACTATAGAAGAAAGAGCTCAGCTCTGATAAAATACAGTTAACAACACAGAGTAAACCCTATATATGTATTTTAACCGATACCCTGTTAGAACACAATATTAAAGGCAACTATATATACCAATCGATTTAGTCACAAAATTCAGTTTGGGAACAACAATGCAAATTGTATGAACGGCAAATAAACAAAGGGAGAGGAATGATAAAATGAAAGTATTGTTCATAGGCGGAACAGGTATTATTAGTGAGGCAGCCTCCAAACAAGCTGTTAAACAAGGTATTGATCTATACCTTTTAAACAGGGGGCAAAACACCGAATTTATACCCGAAGGTGCAAAACTTGTTAAAGCCGATATCCGGGATAAAGCATCTGTCAATAAGGCTTTAAAGGGGCATACCTTTGATGCAGTCGTTGACTGGATAGCTTTCGTCCCCGAGCATGTAAAAACCGACGTCGAACTTTTTAGGGACAAAACTAGGCATTATATATTCATAAGCTCGGCATCAGTCTACCAAAAACCCTTGTCCCATTATATTGTTACCGAGTCAACACCTCTGGCTAATCCCTATTGGCAATACTCCCGGGACAAAATTGCATGTGAAGAATTTCTTATGAATGAGTATAGAAACACCGGTTTTCCGGCAACCATTGTTCGCCCTTCTTTTACATACGGACTTAAAATGATACCTGCCGCACTGAACAGCTGGAACAATCCATGGTCGATTGTGGACCGCATGCACAAGGGTAAAAAAATCATTGTTCACGGCGACGGCTCATCCCTTTGGACAATGACACACAATACAGACTTTGCCAGAGGGCTTATCGGTCTTCTATATAACAATCAATCCATCGGTCACGCTTTTCACATCACATCCGATGAAGTTTTAAACTGGAATCAGATTTACATGGCAATTGGAAACGCAGCCGGTGTTAAACCTGAAATTATACACATACCTTCTGAATTCATTGCCCGGTTTTCGCCAGATGCAACAGGAAGCCTTTTAGGAGATAAAGCAGTAAGCATGGTATTTGACAATACTAAAATAAAGCGTTTTGTACCGGGTTTTAATGCCACAGTATCCTTTTCTGAAGGTATCAAAGAGACAATCAAATGGTTTGAAAGCCATCCTCAAAAATGTACCGTTGACGAGGAATGGGGCTACGTTATGGACACAATAATAAGTAGATACGAAAAAGCCATAGAATAAATATTAATGATATCAGAATAATAAAGGAAATTATTCTACCATAGAGCTTTAATACTGGGAAAGTATCGAAAAAGAGCCTTACCCAGAATTTTTTCTTTTTTTACGAACTTGTTATTCCACTTTCTAGAATCTTTGGAGTTGTTTCTGTTATCACCCAACATAAAATAGCTGTCTTCCGGAATCTTATACGGTCCATAATCCCCTATCGGTTTTTCCTTAAGGTAGGGCTCCTCAAGGGGGGTACCATCAATGTATACTGTACCGTCCTTAATCTCCACAGTCTCACCCGGAAGTCCAATTACTCTTTTCACATAAAGAACCTCTTCGTCATCCGGGAATCTAAATACGGCAATATCTCCCCTTTTGGGATTTCCGATTAGATAATGTATCCTGCTTGCAATAAGCCTGTCGTTTGGCATAATTGTGGTCTCCATTGATCCGGTAGGAACAAAGGCATTAACAATAACGAACCTTGTTAAAAACAATGCAACAACCACCGCACCTAATATATACAGTGCCCAACTGATTATCTCTTTTATTATCTCCTGCTTTTTATTTCCGGTAGATTCCAAGTTATCCATATTACCTTTCCTCCTTTACATTTTTGATAAGCCGACAGCATTTATATACCTTCAACAATATCAAGTCGAAATAACTTTCTGAAAAAAAAATTATCCCACCAACAAAAGCTCCGGGGGTATCGAACCCCCATCGCTTTTTGGTCATTTCACTTCGTGAAATCCCACTAATAAAAAGTGAAGGTCAATTAACTGACCTCCACAGATTTATCAGACTTCATCTTAAGCTTTTCCGTCGCAGCCTAAAACGTTTATTATCTTATGCTTAACCAGTTCCTTAATTGCTGACCTTGCTGGCCCTAAATACTGTCTTGGGTCGAAGTGTGAAGGATTTTCTGCAAAGTATTTTCTGATTGTTCCTGTCATAGCAAGTCTTAAGTCTGAGTCTATGTTTATCTTACAAACAGCCATAGAAGCAGCTTTTCTAAGCATATCTTCAGGAACTCCCTTTGCTCCGGGCATGTTTCCGCCGTTATTGTTAATCATATCAACATATTCAGGTATAACGGACGATGCACCGTGAAGAACTATCGGGAAACCAGGAAGTCTCTTCTCTACTTCTTCCAAAATATCGAATCTCAGTTTTGGTTCTCCTTTAAACTTAAATGCACCATGGCTTGTACCTATGGCTATAGCAAGAGAATCAACGCCGGTTCTTTCCACAAATTCTTGTACCTGATCGGGATCGGTAAATGCGGCATCCTTCTCAGAAACATTAACTGCATCTTCAATACCTGCGAGTCTTCCGAGCTCTCCTTCAACAACTACGCCTTTTGAATGAGCGTAATCAACAACCTGCTTTGTAAGCTTTACGTTCTCTTCAAAAGGATGATGTGAACCGTCAATCATAACGGATGTAAATCCTCCGTCAATACAGGATTTACAAAGCTCAAATGTATCACCGTGATCCAAGTGCACACAGATTGGAAGTCCAGTTTCTGCTATGGCAGCTTCAATAAGCTTCATAAGATATGTATGGTTTGCATACTTTCTTGCACCTGCTGAAACCTGGAGAATCAATGGGGCATTGACTTCCTTTGCAGCTTCGGTAATACCCTGAATTATCTCCATGTTGTTAACATTAAATGCACCAATGGCATATTTACCCTCATAGGCTTTCTTAAACATTTCAGTACTTGATACTAATGGCATGTTTTCAACTCCTTATATTTAATATATGTGTTAGTTATTATAACCACTCTTGTTAAGTTTTTATCATAATCATTTTATCAGATTCATATTGAAAATCAAGGTTAAAATAAAAAATAATAAATATTTTTGATTCAAGTACAATTGCATTTCAAATTCAATTATGTTATATTTTTATTTGGTTGTGTTTAGGTAAATTTCAAAATTGAACACATATACTTTACATATTTCATTAAGGAGGTTTTAGTATGAGCCGTTTGGAAGGTGCATGCATATTCGGGCAGTCAGGCGGTCCGACATCAGTTATTAACGCCAGTGCAGCAGGCGTTATTCAAGAAGCATTAAAGCAGGATTGTATTACGGCTGTTTATGGAGCAGCCCACGGTATTAAGGGTATTCTTGAAGAAAATTTTTATGATATGAGCAAGGAAGATCCCTACGAATTGGATTTATTGAAAACTACTCCTTCTTCTGCATTGGGCTCTGTAAGATACAAGCTCAAAAGTGCCGAAGATGATGAAACCGATTACAAGAGACTTGTAGAGGTATTCAAAAAGTATAATATCAGGTATTTCTTCTATAATGGCGGAAACGACTCAATGGATACCTGCAACAAGGTTAGCAAATACATGCAAAAGGTTGGTTACGAATGCCGGGTTATGGGTGTTCCCAAGACAATTGACAATGACCTTTGGGGAACGGATCACTGCCCCGGATACGGTAGTGCGGCAAAATATATTGCTACATCTACCATGGAAGTTTACCACGATGCAAGGGTTTATGACACCGGAATGATAACCATTCTTGAGATAATGGGAAGAAACGCCGGCTGGCTGACAGCTGCTTCAGCTCTGGCCGCTTATAAAGGAAACGGTCCGGATCTTATCTATTTGCCAGAGTTACCCTTTGATATGGATAAATTCCTCGAAGACACAATGAGGATTTACAAGGAAAACGGCAAGGTTATTATTGCTGTATCGGAAGGTATTAAAGACAAGGACGGAAAATATATTTCCGAGTATGGTTCCGACATGGCCAAAACAAAGGATTCCTTCGGCCATGCCCAGTTGGGCGGTCTTGCTGCAACTTTAGCAAATATCGTTAAAGAAAAAACCGGAGCAAAGGTTCGCGGTATAGAGTTCAGTCTTCTTCAAAGGTGTGCTGCTCATGTAGGTTCCTTAACCGATGTCAATGAAGCCTACCTTGCAGGTCAAACAGCTGTAAAATTAGCAGTTGAAGGAAAAACCGACTACATGGTTGCCTTTGAAAGAGCAGAAGGTAAAGAATACAAATGCAATATCAAGCTTATAAACCTGACAGA
>DAOOJC010000192.1:0-4335 GCA_035384905.1 Acetivibrio sp.
AAGCTTCCTCAAATACCCTGTAATCCGAACCTCTGAACCCGTAAATCGACTGTTTGTGGTCACCCACAATAAACAGCCTCCCCTCGGGTATCATCCCCTGCTTTTTGGTCAGGTGGTCCAGAAACTTTTTTTGCAGGGGGTTTATATCCTGAAACTCATCCACCATAATGGTTTTAAACCGCTCAAAATAGCTTTTTCCAATCCCTTCGTTTCCGAGGAGTCTTTCGGTCAGGATCTCCAGGTCATTAAAATCCAGCAAGTTTTTCTTCTGCTTGTATGCACCGTATTCATCCTGCAGCCTTCCGATAAGTACCAAGGCAACTCTCTCAAGCACTTCCGTTGGATCTTGACTATTTATATCAACGGTTTTTATTTCGCGACAAAAGCTTCTTACATCCATTCCCTTTTCCCTCATGGCATCAAAGGCTGATACAATCCCTTGTTCGAGCCTCCCGAAGAAAAAACCTGCCGAATAGTATTGGGCCAAAAACCGTACAACGGCCTCATTCTTTTCCTCCTCAACAAAAGACTGTATCACCTCTTGTGCAATTTCCGAAATGATTATGCTTTTATCCACTTCTTCCATAATGCCGAAGTTAGGGTCCAGGCCGGCAAAGGCAAAATTTTCCCGCAGAATTTTGGCACAAAAGCCATGGATGGTATCAATATTACTGTTTGTAATCTGCATCTTCAGGTCAAAAAGCCTCTTTTTCTCAGAAGGGTCACCGGTACTTGAAATTCTGCGGGAAAGCTCCTTTCGGATCCTGTCCTTCATTTCGGCTGCAGCCTTTTTAGTAAAAGTAACGGCAGCTATATTATCCAAAGTCAATGTAGGGTTTTCTAAAAGGCACCGTACAAACCGCTGGGTAAGCACCCGGGTTTTTCCCGACCCTGCTCCTGCCTTAAGAGCTATATTCCTGTCAATATCAAGGGCCCTTACCTGTTCCTCGTTCACTCCATATTTTTCGCAAAGTTCTTTTAACATTTACTGTACACCCTCTTTCCGTGCAAGTCTTGTACGGTCATATCTGCACATCCCGCTGTAAAGACAGCCAAACACACTCGATGCCGGGCAATTCTTCGGCACCATGAAGCAACCCTTTCTTATGTTGTCAATAACTTTAACAGCTTCATCCTCCGCCCACGAAAGCACTACTTCCATATTGGCCCAGTCCGGTGTGCTTCTTGTACCCTTTCTTCCCTCAAACAACGCTTTTTTAATGTCTTTTCGGATTATTCCGTTCCACTCCAGCTTTTCAATACTGTAATAGAGAATTGCCAAACACTGTGGATTCTCAATCCGAAACCGTTCTTTCAAAACAGCATTAAACGCCCTGCTGTAAAGCGGCAATTGAAAGTCTTTGCCTTCTATGCACTCCTTAATACCTTTGATGCCGCCTTTCTTGTAATCGTAAATAATAAATCTTCCGGTATAGCCGCCCTTTGAATCCGTTTCCAGGTCCACCCTGTCGGCAATACCTTTTAATATACCCTTATCTTCTCCCAGCTTCATTTTAAAGGATTCCTCAAGCATAACCGGCTTTAACAAACAGCCCGTAGCCTTATAATATCTGGACATGTTTTGAGCATCGTGGGTTATAAAGTTTCTGAGAATCATTAAAAGATCTTCTATAATCAAATTCTTAAGGACAATCGGTACCGAATCGAAGGCCAGCCAGTCCACCTTATTGTAAAAAACAGCATCAAGTTTTTCCATATCTGGTACGCAAGGGTTTTGATTTTCCCGATGATAGTCACTTAACACCTCATGATAAAAACTGCCTATGTCAAGAGCTTCTTTTACAATGTCATCGTCAACCGCAATGTCCAGAACCCTCTGGGCAAAATACGTAAAGGGACACCGTGAATAACTGTTGAGCTGTGATACGGAAAAACCGTAGCTTATGTCCTGCTGTGCAAGAACCGGGTGCTCAAGTTTGCCGTCGTAGGCATCAAACCGTTTTCCCATCTCTCTTGAAAATTCTATGGTTGCAGCATGTGCGGGATATTTCAGCCTCTTTTGTACCTCGGGATTAATAATACCGCAATCAATCCGGGAACTGTTTCTCAAGTTTGTATTCACCGCTTTAACCGCTTCACCGGTGCTTGATATTTTACCCTTAAAGCTCACCCGTTCCCTCATGCTGACCGGTTTCCCCACGATTTTTTCCCTGTCTTCCTTGTCCAAAACCGAAACCGCTTCATCAATAAAAGGAGAAGCCATCATCACATTCCCGTCCTCATCCGCAGTCCTGAAGGACAAATATAGCCTGCGGGAAGCCGCTGCCAAGCATGCATTAAACCTGAGCTTTTCCCGCTCTGTTTCCCATTCGTTCCTGCCCAAATCAATTCCCGCATCATAAAGCCTTTTTGTTTCGGCAATGTCAAAAAGTTTTGCCTCACTGCCTGCCGCCGGGAATATGCCCTCATTGACCCCCAATACAAAAACAGTATCATAAACCTGTCCCCTGGATAGGTCCGGCGGGAAAAACCTGACCCCGTCGGTTTCCTTTGCAGTGCTCTCTATTTCAATGCCGCCTGCCATATCAAGTATATCCCGAATTAAGCCCTCCGGCTCCACATCCTTTGGCTCAAGGCGGTATTCTCCATATGCACGGCCCAGGCGGCGGAAAAATTTTATAAGCTCCTCTACGGCTTCGATATCCCGAAGCCACATTTTTTCATCAATCAGCCCTTCCCTTGAGAGGTACGAAAGGTTTGTTTTGATTTGAATCCCCTCCAGAAATCCTTCAAAGCCTGCTACAGCATCCAAGGGTTTTTCCTGCAGAATTTTTACAAAAGTGCAAACCGCAGTGATGTACTTTCTCATGGCTTCTTTTGCCGGTTCATTCTCCACAGCATTGGAATACTCATCGAAAAAAGCATCGAAGCAGCTTTCTTTATCCTTTCTTTTCGATATTTCTTCTGCAAGCTTTAGCATTCTTTCGGCTGTAAAACCTTCGTGCAAAAGCACTTCAGAGGGCATCATGTACTTAGAAGTCACCACCGAAACAAAAGCCGCAGGATACTCGTCCGCAAGTCCAAGCCTCCATAAAGCCATAACATCCTTTATCACCGGTATGGAACCCAGCCTTGTCTTTCTGTCGACACAAAGGGGAATTTCGTATTCTTCAAAAATTGAGATCATCTTCTGCCTGTAATTTTCCGTATCCGCAGTAATAACCGCTATATCCGAAGGTTTGAGCTCTTGATTTCGTATCAGCTCTTTTGCTGTTCCTGCAAAAGTTCGGATTTCATGATCCATACAGGGGCTGTTGAATATTCCGAAGTTTTCGGCATCGGCTTTTATTTCTCCCCCACTCGAATAAACATACCGGGCTATCGGCCCAAAACAAGGGTTTTGCATTGCAGCAGAATCTGTTTCGTCCTCTGCCGTTTCAAAGCCCATCTTCATAAAATCTCCTAAAACTTCATTCTTAAGAAACTGTTCGTTGTTTTCGTTTTTATAGGGTACATTGGCATAAAAAGAAATGCCGGGAAAACCCTTTTGTATGTTCTCCAAGAGCTTTATATTCACCGGGTCAATGTTAAAAAACCCGTCAACTACAATAACTGCCGTGTTATAAAAGAGCTTTGCTTTCAAACACGCATTTGCGGCTTTTATGGAGATGTCATCAACATCCATAAGGCGTTTTTCTGTTTTTATCCTCTCATAGCCGGAATAAATACTGTAAAAAGCTTGGCATTTCACAAGCAAATTCCCTTCAAGCCCCGCCGTTCTTGTTGAAAATTCCTCCGGGGAAACACACTGACGTTTGAGCTTTCTTACGGTACGGATTAAAAGCTCCAAAAAACCCGGCTTGTTCTTTACTTTATCGAAAAAGGAGCCTGGGGCAAGCTCTCTTAATACATGCTTCAATATAAGCCTTTCTTCCATGTTGCCGATTATTTTGAAATTGCCGGGGAATTCTTCAAGTACCAGTCTTTCAAGATCGTCAAAACCGATAACATGGCAATTGAAAACGTTGCCGGCTTCTTTTGCAAAAAGGCGTCTTACATCAAACATTGCCTCCCTCGAAGGCAGGATATAAAAGGCCTTCAAGCCTTCATTCATGAACCCGATACATTTTTTCACCAGCTCTCCCCGTCTGTTTCGGTCAAAGTAATCATAGTACAGTATTTTCATAATGCTTCACTCCAATAAAAGTTGTCTCTTTAACATTTTATCAAATTTATAAGAAAAATACCTTTTTTTATTTCACCCTACAAATTTGGGTGTATATTATTTAAGTGAGGTAAAATGCGGAAGATACATTGTGAAGCAAGTTGCAGCCGACTGTTAATACGGCATGGAAAAGGAGAATATTGTATTTT
>DAOOJC010000193.1:0-4330 GCA_035384905.1 Acetivibrio sp.
CCCGTGGCTAGACTTTCACTAGCTAGATTAGTGCCATGCCTGGCACACAGTAAAAGAGTACCGGGAAAAGCTATCCTCCCGATACTCTTTAAGTTAAGCAGTTAAAACATTACCTTATGAAATCTATATTAGTCTAAGAATCTTTCTTTTCAGCAACGAAAAATCTGTAGAATCTATTACACCGTCATTGTTCATATCTGCATTTTCAAAATTTATATGACCATCTCCTATTTTTCTCAGTAAATACCTTTTAGCATATTGAAGATCTGTCGAATTTACCTCACCATCCGAATTAATATCACCTTTTAAAACTTGAGGTGGGGTTATTTCCGGCGTATCAGATGCTGCCGATGCCCCTGCGACTGTTATCCCGATAACCATAATGCCCGCCAACACAGATGTCAACACTTTTGCCGATAAATTACCAATTCTTCGCATATAATTACCTCCCTCTGAAAAAAAAATATATTTTTTTATTTTCTTAATTTTATTATACCTTTGTGTGAGTATTTCATCTCACAAAACCATATTTATTTTACATAATCTCAATAAAAGGTTTATATTAATCTTAAAATCTTCCTTTTCAGCAACGTGATATCTGTAGAGTTTATTTCGCCGTCATCGTTCATATCTGCATTTTCAATATTAATTACATCTATAGATATCTTTCTTAGTACAACCCTTTTTAAATATTGAAGATCTGTCGAATTAACCTCACCATCCGAATCAACATCACCTTTTAGAACTTGAGGCGGATTTGTCGGAGTCGGTGTAGGAGTTGGACTAGGTGTCGGAGATACGTCGCCTGCTAAAGATTTCAGTATATCGATTGTATACTTATACCACAGATTTGCAATTTTTGTATACCCTGTTTCGCTCAAATGGAGATTGTCACCTGAAATATCTGAATATCTGTCAAATTGTATGTCGCTGAGCTTTACAAAATGTACATTCTTGCCCTCATTGGCTTTTTGCTGAACTATTCCCGGAATTACCGCATTATATGGCAGAACAATTTCAGGCCATGGATAATAATCCGATACAAACAATGTTATATTAGGCTTGGCAGTAAAAATCTGATCTATCAAGTTGCTAAGACCTGTTGAGTTTATACTTCCGGTTTGAAATATATCATTTCCGCCGATCCATAAAAATACCACATCCGGGTTGTAGGTATTAAGCCAGCCGTTGATATTGCTCGCTATCTGAGGGATGGTCCACCCGGAGTGGCCTTCATTATCTCTATCGGGCAGAGTACTCGGTCCCCCCTTTTGTGATCCGACAAAGTCAATACTCAAACCGGCATCTGTTAAAAGCTTGTATAAATCGGTACGGTACGATCCCATATTTCCTCCTCCCATACCCGCGGTGCAGGAGTCTCCCACTGGCATAATCTTTATTGTTTTTGATGCTGCTGGTGATTCCGTAACTGTTGCCCCTATAACCGCAATGCTGACCAACAGAACTGCTAACATTTTAGCTGCAAAATTTCTCACTTTGTACATGCAATCTCCTCCCTTGTATAAACTTATATAATATGTTCCATTATCATTCTAGATAATTAATCTTAATCTTTTCTTAAAAAAGTCATTTAAATCAAACTTTTTACCAAATCCAAAAGATAAGGCAATAAAAAATCAATCTGTTTCGAACTTATAATATACAAAATATATAACAAACAGGGTGATATGGAAATGAAGATATTGCTGATTGAAGATGAAATACGTCTTTGTGAAGCACTTGGGTATACTTTAAAGAAGAATAATTACATAGTCGATACGGCTTATGACGGAATAACAGGCCAGCATATGGCTGAAACAGGTATGTACAATGTTATCATCCTTGACAGAATGTTACCCGGAAAGGAAGGACTGAGTGTCCTCATAGAATTAAGAAGCCAGGGAATTGCAACACCTGTTATTATTCTGACTGCGAAAGATTCAATAAAAAACAGAATTGAAGGTCTTGACAGCGGAGCGGATGATTATTTGACAAAGCCTTTCTCAAAGAGTGAGCTGCTTGCAAGAGTGCGGGCTCTGGCAAGAAGGCAAACGGAAACAATAGTGAATGAAAAAATAAACATTGGAAACATGTGCTTTGATTCCTTAAAGGGAGAAATAAGAACAAAAGGTCATAACATAAAACTTACATCAAAAGAATCTCAAATTCTTGAATTACTCATCAAAAACAAAAACATGGTGATTTCAAAAGAACAGCTCTTTGAGAGAATTTGGGGATTTCAGTCGGATGTAGAACTTAACAATATTGAAGTATATCTCTCATACCTTAGAAAAAAGCTTGCAAGATCCGATTGCGGAATAGTAATTGAGACCATCCGGGCAAGAGGTTATTGCCTCAAGGAGGTATTGCAATATGTTCCGCAAGCTTAAGCTCAAGTTTATCCTGACCAATGTTGTCACTTTAACCGTTGTACTTCTCATGATTTTTTCCGGGATGTACTTTTCAATGAGGGGTTTTCTGAAATTTCAGGCAGATATGATACTGTATACCATTGCTGAGGAAGAGTCTTTAAATCCAAATTTCGACCCTGCCCTGGTCAGATTCTTTTTTACCAAGGTAAACGCTACGGGAGAAATTATCGGGCATTTATCCGTTATTACCGTATCAACGGAAGACATGGGGGCACTAAAAGAAGAGGTCCTGAAAAGGGGAACCGCCACCGGGAAAATTTCGCAGGGCAAGTACAAATTCAAATTCTTAAAGGTTCCCAAGGAGTATGGGTTTATAATCGTATTTCTTGATTACAGTGTGGAGGAAATAATGTATAAACCGCTTATTACGGTAAGCACTTTCATTGCTCTGTTATCCATAGCACTGGTTTTCGTTATAAGTCTTTTTCTCGCGAACAGATCTATTCGGCCTATTAAAACATCCTGGGAAAAACAAGCTGTTTTTATTGCAGATGCATCCCACGAACTGAGGACTCCCCTTGCCGTGGTAAATTCCAATTTGGAAATAGTTATGGATAACGAAGATAAGTCCGTCGGCAGTCAGAAAAAATGGCTAAGCAACATCCAATGCGAACTGGAACGCATGAAAAAGCTGATTGACGATTTATTGTTTCTTGCAAGAGCAGATGCTGACGGTGAAATGCCTAAAGAGCATTTTGATTTAAGTGAACTGCTGCACAAAATTTATGATACTTTTACACCTCTTTTCCAAAAGAAGAATCTGGAATTGCTTTTGAATTCCCCACATAATATCATTGTCTGCGGCAATGAATTTCGAATAAAGCAGCTCATAACAATATTATTGGACAACGCAATAAAATATACCGGTGAGGGAGGAAAAGTGGAATTAACACTGCAAACCGGTGCTAGTACGGTTCAACTGTCTGTGAAAGATACCGGTGAGGGAATAGCTAAAGAACATCTTGGCAAAATTTTCGACAGGTTTTATAGAGTTGACAAATCCCGGTCAAGAAATTATGGAGGTGCGGGATTGGGCCTAGCTATAGCCCAGTGCATAGTAAATGAACATAGGGGAACCATTAATGTTATAAGTGAGGTATCGAAAGGAACAGAGTTTAAAATATCCCTGCCTATTGAGAACAGGAAGCAATAATGATAGAATTTAAATGTGAGCATAAGGCACCGATAGAGCAAGTAAATTTATCATTATCAAAAGACGAAAATCGGCTGTGCTCAAAAGCATCAAGTTGAAAGGCAGGGGATAAGTGTTGTTGGAATTTATTCGAAGTATACCGGGGCAAACGTTTCTGTCAATACATTTAGTTTATTGTGCCATATTAATTTTGATATCAAAATATACCCTTCCAATAATAAGTAAAATATTAAACCTGTCGCCGGTTGATTCCAGGGACGATATTGACGCCTATGATATCACAATACTGAAATATAACGGTGAACCTGCAGCTTTAGCACAGACAATGTTTTTCAAGCTATGTGCCGAGGGGTATCTTGAGCCAACATATGTCTATAGAGAGTTGCTTTTTAAAAGAACGGATAAAAGTCCAAATAATCTTTTACCTATAGAACAATCCTTTCTTGCATATTTTAATACGCCGGGCAATCTTAATGGCTTGGTATCCCGTCAAAGAAACCTCAGTATTTTAAACGGTT
Source organism: Acetivibrio sp. (assembly GCA_035384905.1). GTDB lineage: Bacteria > Bacillota > Clostridia > Acetivibrionales > Acetivibrionaceae > Hungateiclostridium. Next base: position 4,104 of record DAOOJC010000193.1, read on the forward strand.
TTATCAAGGAATTAAAAAAAAGGCTTACATATATGGGATTTATTAAATCTACTCCCAAGTCAATAATTGAAAACACAATCCGTATGGCTTTGTACGGTATCATGATTTCATTGGGATTAACAAAGCTGTTTTTAGGAATAAGCAACAACAAACCTGTTAAATATCTGTTGATTGAACTGATAATAGTAAGCGTTATATTCTTTTATGTTACCATACTTTCTAAGACC
>DAOOJC010000194.1:0-4329 GCA_035384905.1 Acetivibrio sp.
TTTTAATTTTTACTCTCAGATCCAACTCAATAAAGCCGAAGGAGGGAATATCGTGGATATCAAGCTAGCTAACTGGATGCCCATAGAAAGTGAAGACTATGTTTTATCTGCAAAAGACAAGGACGAAATCTTTAAACGGGGGGCTGTTATCAGCATCAAGCATCCGAAAATCTTTGAACCCGTTTTAACTGTGATACAAAAGATAGAAGGGCACGTATTGTATTTCAGAATACCCGAGGATTTCTTAAAATGTAATGTTCTAAAGGGTGATGCCGTATCTTGTCATGTTATGCAGGGAGATTATGAATACATTATAGATGGGATGATTGCTGAGTTTGATATCACTTATCCCAGGCTTGTACAGTTGCTGATAAAAAGAATAAGAAGATTTAAGAACAATAGAAAGACTAAAAGATACCTTGTAAACTTTCAGTCATTCTTTACTCCCTATGGGATTGATAAAAAAATATACGCCATAATAAAAAACATCAGTCTATCGGGTGTATGTGCAGTTTTTCGGGAAGAGGTTGAAACTGAGAGCCTGATTAATGTTTTTGTCAGTGCTTCAATTGAAAAAACCATGGCTCTCGAGTTTAATGCGAAAATAAACAGGCTGGTGGAAAGAGATTTTTATAACGAATATGGTTTGGAGATTGTTGAGATTGATGATATAAATAAGGACAGGCTCGATAGACTCATTTATCGTCTGGAGTGCGACGAAGCAGAGTTTGTTTCCAGTAATTTAAAATAATAATTAAGAAATTCAAAAACAGCTGTTTACGGCTGTTTTTTTTTTGTGTACAATATTTAAGGAGAATAGTTTGTGTACTTATCCGACAGGATAAAAAAAACATATATTAATAAAGACTTTACCTTATGAAAGGTGAAGTCTCGGAAAATTTGACAAAGGTGATGAAAAGATGGTTATATATGCAGTAGTAGACAGAGTTGAGAAGGGATATGCAGTTTTGATATGTAACGATTGCGGTCTTGAGATTAGTATTCCTGTTAAAGATGGAGAAAAGGAATACGCAAAAGGAGATAAGATTTCATTGGTTCTAGGCAAGGACGGTATCTTGAGAAATGTCGGGTAAATAACTCGAGCGAGAAAACTTATTAATTTTAGTGAAACAATAAGCGAGAGGTTAATAATGAGTGATAAAAAACTTATGGTTATAGACGGAAACAGCATACTTAACAGGGCATATTACGGGCTGAATCAGCTTTTGACAACATCTGACGGAACCTATACCAATGGAATTTACGGCTTTATAAATGTTATGCAACGGTATATTGAAGAAGAAAATCCCCAGTACATATGTGTTGCCTTTGACTTGAAAGCCCCAACCTTCAGACATGCCATGTATGAAGGATACAAGGCAAAAAGAAAAGGCATGCCGGAAGAACTCAGGGTTCAGGTTCCTCTTTTAAAGGAAGTCTTGGATGCAATGAGCATAAAGAGGCTTGAAAAGGAGGGCTATGAGGCTGATGACATACTGGGTTCCATCTCTTTGTGTGCTGAAAATAACGGAGTTGAAGTTATCCTGGTTACCGGAGACAGGGATGCATTTCAACTGGTGGGACCGTCAACAAAGCTGAAGCTTCCCAGAACAAAAGGCGGAAAGACCATTACGGAGGAGTTTGATTACAAACGGATTGTTGAGGTATACGGAATAGAACCCCGGCAATTTATTGATGTAAAGGCATTAATGGGTGATGCCTCCGATAATATTCCCGGCGTTCCGGGTATCGGTGAAAAAACGGCTTTAGATCTCATTAAAGAGTTTAATAGCCTTGATAATTTATATGACTCTTTAGATTCGGTGACCAAAAAGAGCGTGAGGGAAAAGCTTGAAACTTATAAGGAACAGGCTTATATGAGCAGGGACCTTGCCACAATTGACAGAAATGTACCGTCTCTTTGCGATTTCGAAGAGCTCAAAAGAAGGGAAATTGACAGGGAGAAGACTTATGAGATATTTAAAAGACTTGAGTTTAAGAGCTTTATAGAAAAGTTTGGGTTAATCGATGCACATCATGGGGACAGTTTTGGAGCTGACATTCAAATTGCAAAAAGCAATGATGAGCTTGAAGAATTGAAAGATTCAATATCTGCGTCTAAAAAGGCATATATATACTATTTACTTGACAGAACAGGAAAGTTTAGCAAACAACTTACCGCCTTGGCAGTTTCGTCTGGAGAAGACCGGGTGTGGTATGTTGATTTTGTCAATTACATTGATGAAGATAAATTCTTAAGCCGGTTTAAGGAGATTCTTGAGAATCCCGGTATAGAAAAATACGGCCATGATTTCAAAAACTTTATAGTTTATCTGAATACCAAAGGAATAGAGCTTCAAGGCCTGGCTTTTGACACCATGATAGGTGCATATATAATAAATCCTTCAAGGGAAACATATACTTTATCAGAAATAGCTTCAGAGTTTCTCGGCTTAAGCGTGGAATCGGTTGAAATGCTTTCAGGAAAGGGTAAGAATTTCACTTTATTCAGGGAAATGCCGGTTTTGAACCTTTCAAAGGTTGTGGGAAATTATCCCTGTGTTATAGACCGGGTTAGTCAGAAGATAGACGATATGCTTGATGAGAACGGTCAGAAGGACCTTTATTTCAATATAGAGCTTCCCCTGGTTAAGACACTGGCAGACATGGAGTACAACGGATTTAAGGTTAATGTTCACGGATTGGTGGAGTTTTCGAGGGAGTTGGACGTAAAGATTGAGGAAATAAAGAGCAGGATATTCTCTCTGGCAGGTGAAGAGTTTAATATTAATTCGCCGAAGCAACTGGGAGTTATCCTTTTTGAAAAGCTGGGGCTTCCGGTTGTAAAGAAAACAAAAACCGGGTATTCTACCGATGCGGAGGTTTTAGAGGAGCTTTCCGACCGCCATGAAGTGATTGGGGAGATACTTCAATTCAGGCAGCTAATGAAGCTGAAGAGCACTTATGCCGAAGGGTTGCTGTCGGTAATAAACCCTGAAACGGGCAGGATACATTCCAGCTTCAACCAAACGGTGACAGTAACCGGAAGGATAAGCAGCACCGAACCCAACCTTCAGAATATTCCTATAAAGATTGAGATGGGAAGGAAGATAAGGAAGGTGTTTATACCTTCAAGCGATGATTTCCAGCTCCTTGATGCCGATTATTCGCAAATTGAGCTCAGGGTTTTAGCCCACATAACCGGGGATGAAAACATGATAAATGCTTTTTTAAACAATGAGGATATACATGCATCCACAGCGGCGAAGGTCTTTGATATACCCGTTGAAGAGGTTACATCAACCATGAGGTCGCGGGCTAAGGCCGTTAATTTCGGTATTATTTATGGGATAGGTGATTTTAGTCTTGCAAAGGATTTGGGCATAACAAGAAAAGAAGCGAGAAAATATATAGACGGATATCTTGACAGGTATCCGAAGGTAAAACAGTATATGCATGATATAGTAGAGAAGGGAAGAACCCAAGGTTTTGTAACCACTATGTTCAATAGAAGAAGGTATCTTCCAGAGTTGAAATCGCGAAACTTCAATATCAGATCCTTTGGAGAGCGTGTTGCTTTAAATACACCTATACAGGGAAGTGCTGCAGATATAATTAAAATTGCAATGGTGAAGGTTCATGAAGAACTGAAAAAGAGACAATTGAAATCCCGGTTGATATTGCAGGTGCACGATGAACTGATAATAGAAGTGTTTAAGGATGAAAAGGAAGAAGTTGTTAAGATTCTGAAGGATGGCATGGAGAATGCTGTCAGCCTGAAGGTTCCGTTGGTTGTCGAGGTTAAATCGGGCAATAATTGGTATGAGACCAAGTGAATAACTTTTATATAAAATAAAAAAGTAAAAAGGAAGGTTGCATGTGAAAACAATAGGAGTTACCGGAGGAATAGGGAGCGGTAAGAGTACTGTGTCAAAGATTTTGTCCGACTTGGGGGCAGAAGTAATTGATGCTGATGCCATATATCGGTGTATCGCTAAAAAAGGGAATGAAGTCTATAGGGAGATTGTGGAATCTTTCGGTGATGAAATACTTGATGTTAACGGTGAGATTGACAGGAAAAAGCTTGCAGCCATAGCTTTTAAAGATGAAGACGGGATCAGGACATTAAACAGTGTTACCCATAAGCATGTAGCCCGGATAATTATTGAAAAACTTAATGAATTTAAGAACAGGGAAAAGGTTGTTGTTATAGATGCTGCAATACCGGTAGAGCATGGTTTTCTTGATGTTGCCGATCAGGTATGGGTTGTATTGGCAGACAAGGAAAACAGGATTAAGAGGGTTATGAAAAGAAGCGGTTTAACCTAT
>DAOOJC010000195.1:0-4295 GCA_035384905.1 Acetivibrio sp.
TCCAGCTTTAAACGTTCCCATTTTTGCCTACCTCGCTTACATAACAGTTTTCCAGTGAAGCATAATTTCTTAGGATATTTTCCCTACTATCAACATTGACAAGCCTTCCGTTGTAGAGTATTCCAATCCTGTCACATGTAAGCTCCACATCATGAATAAGGTGACTGGAAATAAAGAAAGTAGTTTTATCGGTCTCTGCCAGCATCTTTATCAGCTGACGAATTTCTATCATCCCCTGGACATCAAGTCCGTTTAAAGGTTCATCCAGTATTACCAGTTCGGGCCTTGACAGAATCGCGGAGGCAATTCCAAGCCTCTGCTTCATGCCCAGCGAAAAATTCTTTACCTTTTCTTTTTTATATTTTAAAATGCCTGTCAGTTCAAGAACTTCATCAATTCTATTATTGTCCACATCATCGTAAAACCTTGAGAAAAGTTTTAAATTCTCATAGGCCGAAAGATATGCATAGGACTCGGCAGTCTCAATTATACAGCCTACCTTCTCCATGGCCTTTTCGAATTCTTTGGTAATACTGTGGCCAAAAATCTCTACATCTCCACTGTCAGCTGACATAAGCCCGGTCATTATCTTCATCGCCGTAGTCTTTCCCGCACCGTTCGGGCCAAGAAAACCAAAGATATCTCCCCTTTGTATATCCAGGTTTATATCGAAAATACCCCTGCCGTTATTGTATTTTTTTGTGATTCCAATTACTTTAAGTACTGTTTCCATTAATGTTCCTCCAACTATATAATAAAGCTAAAAAAATCATACTCCCCGCTATTTTGCTATTCAGCCAAGTTTTTGGGTTAAATCGTTATCAATCTATAAAATGCTAAAATACACTTTATATGTTCCGACCTTGATTCTCAAAGTTAATATCTATACAGGATACCGGTATAAAGCCGGCAGCAGCGAACTCTGCCACCGGCTCTAAAGCAGTCACTGTACCAATTGTATTTACTCCTCAAAAACCTTGTTAAACTGACGGTTGAAATTTTTGTAAGGTTTATCCGACCTGTATGAATTGTAGTCAATAATCAGTTCAACATATCCGTCGTCAAACCAAATATATCCTGATACTGAATCATCTGAAGTATAAACGCCTTCAAATCTCGACATATCCTCATTTGTATCTATTTTAAACTCAAATTCTTTATTACCTTCGTCAGCATATTCTGCATACTCTTCCTTATATACTTCATAATATCTTCCATGAACATACTGATCATCTATAGCTGTGATTTCAACAAACCTTTCTCCGATCTTAACATAACTGTCATTTTCATCAATCAAAATGTCATTCTTCCATTTACCCAAGTATTTATTTGATATATTGATCCCCGGAATGTTCTTTATTATATCTTTTTCTACTTCTTTTCCGGTAAGGTCAGGTTTGGTTACCGCAGTAGAGTTAAAGTTGTAGAGCTTCATTACTGCTTCGAAAGTCAATTCGTGCTCAACTCCGTCTTCGTCCCTTCCGGACAATATAAAGGAAGCAAAAAGATTATCGATTATTCCGTCCATGTTCACACTGGCACTTCCGCTTATGGAATCAATAAATACGTCGTCTTTAAGATAAGGTATGGATACATTATCGTCAAACTCCGATCCTGATACTGCCTGTTTGAAGCAAAACGAAGTTATTGCATTCATCAACGCAGGAATCTGTGTATCACTTATAGTTCCGGAAAACTCCTTAGTGCCGTCGTTATTCTCTTCAACTATAACATGATTTTTCAGGCTTCCAATCAGAGCATCAAATATCTTTTCAATGTCTTCAAATTCTTCATCCTCAAAGGGGTTGTGAGTATTACCAACCTCTCTTTCAATTTGATATTCAGACACGTAATAAACACTCTGATCTGAGTCTTTTCTAATACTGCTGGTAGTATCCTCATAGGTATAGTAACTTTTCTTCTTTCCTTTTCCATACTCTTCAGTACTGATGGTTTCCGATTTGCCATTTGCCGAATCCATCTTTGATACTAATGTATTCGACATCAGTACTTCATCATTGTCTTTGACGGAAATAGCTACCTCACTGGTATAGCTGTCATAATCCTCAATAATTCTCGTAGCTGTGTTTTTTATCGCATCCTTGAACTGATCATACCCCTCCTTGGATAGAACATCCGCAAAAGCTGTACTCATAAACAATGCAGCACCCAAACAGAAGCTTAAAATTATCATCAATCTCTTTTTTGGTCTCATTCCACTCTCTCCTTTTTGTAGGTTGATATAACAAAATCAAAGGAAACATTTCCTTACTTACTATTTTACACAATACCTATAAAATTCAAATAAATAATATATAAACAAATTATAAATCTTTATAAACTGTTACCTTACTCTCTCCAATACCTGCCTTGGTATAACTCTCTTAATCCGCTCCGGTAAAACCTGCAAATCGTCATTTGTGATTCCATGTACCTTTATCATCACAAGGAAATAAATAATCATTCCGGCAAAAACAGATATTAATGCGGCTACAGCATTAGCAACATAGCTGCTGCCCATAAAACCAAGTACCCGGTAGACTCCGCCGTACACAATCCACACCGCTGCTCCCATAACAACTGATGAAATAAAGGGCTTTATTGACTGATTTACTATATTTGTTTTTATCCGTGCCTGCTTTCTTATAGTTATGGTGTTAAGAACAACTGACAGGCCAAACCCTGCAATACTGCTGACCACTACTCCCATAATATTTATATTGGGATTGCTGATAAGAAGATAGTTTAAAACCAGTTTCAAAACAATCCCCAGTATTATATTTATTGTTGCCCTGTACATTTTTCCGGCTCCCTGTAAAATCGATGACTGTATTTGCACAATTGACATCAGGATTAAAACCACAGAACCGTAACGCATGAGATATGCCCCTTCGCCATACTTCAGCAAAGAGTATACCGGCTGACTCAACACCGACAGTCCCACTGCCGATGGAAACACTATAAGCAAGCAGAGTCTGAAAGCTTGCTTTGTTTTTTCCTCCATCAGTTTAAAATTGCCTTCCGCAGCAGCTGCGGAAATGGACGGAAGTACCGCTGCCGCCAGTGCGGAAACTATAGAAATCGGTGCATTCATTATTTGCTGGTATTTGGACAAATAGCTGTGCATTACTGAAACCATTTCGATTGTATATCCTGCTGCCGACAGCCTTCCCCTTATATTGGCAACATCAATCAGATTTCCTGCATATTGGGCTCCCACACAGATGGTTATCGGTATGCTATAATATATGACTTTTTCTGCGAGCTCCCTGTAGGTATGCCTTCTAACTGTGCTTTTATGCTCAGCCAGTACATTTGTTTTTTGTTTTCCATTGTACATAATAATTAAGACTATTGCAGAAAACAGTGCCCCCAGGGAAGTACCGACAGTTGCTCCGGCACAGGAAGCCTCCAGACTTATTTTTATTAGAACGGCTGCAAAAGTAATAGTAAAAATAACATTAAATATCTGTTCTACCACTTGGGATACAGCTGTCGGTGTCATGTTGCTCATGCCTTGAAAATAACCTTTGTACGCGGACGCCAAAGCAGTAAAAAACAGAGTCGGAGACAATACAGCAATAGCAAGGGCAGATTTATCGGCATTAATCATACTGGCCAACGGCTTTGCCAATACAAACATCAATATTGTTAAAACAAGACCGATTACAATCAAGAAAAACCGTGCTATTCTAAATGTTCTCACTGCGTCTTTGTAATTACCTACAGCCGTAAGCTCGGATACGGACTTTGAAATAGCCACCGGAATACCCGAATTGGCTATTACATAGATAAACACATAAACCTGGTACGCGGCAGCGTAAATTCCATTTCCCTCTTCACCGATAATAGCCAGTAGAAAAGGTATATACAATACGGACAATACTTTTGTTATCATACCGGCTGCCGATAATACTGCAAAACCTTTTGTCAATGATTGTTTCTTCATAAATTCTCCTATGCTTTATAAAAGGCGGTACCATACCCTTTTTGAATGTTTTCGCACCACCGTACTTTAATCTATATTCTAATATAATGATATATCTTATTCAATACCTTTAATTTGGCTGGAGAATATAGCAAAACCTCAACGACAATCGAAGCTTTTTTCTACCGGCATTGCCTGTTTTTTTTGATAAAATTGCTGTTATATTACGGATTATAAGTTTGATTGTTGGTGAACAACCTTATACTATAAAAAGTATGCCGAAAGACAAAAGGAATCTGTTTATATATACGCTATATAAAAATAAAGGATTGTCAAAAAGTATGATCGAGAGGGCTACTGGAATATC
>DAOOJC010000196.1:0-4295 GCA_035384905.1 Acetivibrio sp.
TGTTCCGTATGTTTCATAAAAATCCAGATTATATATTTCCTCAATATCGGTAAAGGCCTCATGCTTATTATCCCTGTAATCCCCGTAACCTTCTTCAAATCCCGCATGCCCCATAGTGGTCCTTTTATCTCCGAAGATATTACTGCCTATTCCGGTTGCCCAGAAAAGTGATATATCCCATGCTCTTTCAAAGGCGGTAATTGCATTGAACTTTGTATCATCATCGGAATCCTTATTGACGGCTATTCCCGTAACCGCATGTAAAAGTTCGTATGCCAACTGATAAGAATATTCGGTTCTTGGGACTATATCGGGCATTTCCAGGTTAACAGCCTGCATTCCTAACTCATATGACATACAAAATCCTCCATAACCTATTCTATCATTATTACTGATGTTTACAAGGTATAAGCATTTGACTTGATAAGGGTAAAGATATAATATTTTATGGAAAGACTGATGTTTATAAGTTACTTAAAAGTACCGACACTTATCAGTAACAAACGATATAAAAGAAAAGGAGTATGTGACATGACAACATTGATAGCAGGACTGATAATCTCAATAGCTTTATTAAGCGTCATAGTTTATTTCAACAGCAAAAAGGACAGCAAAAAGAAATTCCGTGCAAACTGTATAGTTGCCGCACTTCCGCTCATAATAGCATTTTTCATTGCCTCAATAGCGGTAATTCCGGCAAACTCGGTAGGTGTACAATACAGCCCGTTCAAAGGAGTTCTGGAGGAAACACTTCCCGAAGGATGGCATTTTAAAGGCGTATTCGACAATATATATATAATCAGTACCGAAGTGCAGACCAGCACCCTCACTGAAATTACCGGTCAGACAAAAGACAGCCAGTACGTCGAAATGGTTATTGACGTTAAGTATAAGGTTTCTCCGGAAAAAGCCTATGAAGTGTTTAAACAATACAGAACTTTGGAGAATGTCGCAGTAAGTCTGGTATCACCGACCGTACAAAGAAGTATTGAAACCATTTCCATACAATACAACATTATCGAAATATTGGGAGAAAAGCGAAATGAACTTTACGCAGGCATCGAAGAGGAACTTACAAAACGTTTTGCAATAAACGGTATACAGTTCGTATCCATTAACTTTACCGATACCGATGCCGGAGCGGAAATTGAAAAAGCTATTCAGGATGAAGCCATCGCCAAAAAACGTGTGGAAACGGCGGAACAGGAACGTCTGCGTGTGGAAATAGAAGCCCAGCAAAGAGTAATAGAGGCATCGGCAAACAAGGAAAAGGCGGAAATAGAGGCCCAGATTAAACTGATTGAAGCACAGGCCGAAGCCGAGGCCAACAGACTTATAGCCGAATCCATAACACAGGAACTGTTGCAAAAAATGGAAATGGAAGCCCGTCTTAAATGGGGATGGGTAACCGTTCAGGGCGGTTCGGTAATAACGGATATAAGGGAGAAGTAATAATCCGCTATTCAAGAATCGGAATTTGTTAAGGAGAATTGTATGGAGTTCGGATGGATTAATGTGTTCGGAGCGGGTATTGTGCTTTTTCTTATGATACCGAACATTGTTTATGCCGTAAAAAACAAAAATGAGAAAAATGTTTGTACCGATAAATATATGAACATAACGGAGCAGATAGGAAGATATGCTTGCATTATCCTGATGTGGCTGCCTCTTCTTGTTTGGAAATTCGGATTTGCAAGTGTATTTGAAATGCTCCTTTATATCATAGGTAACGGCGTACTGCTGATTGCATACTGGTCGGTATTTGCACTATACTTAAAAAAGAAGAACAAAAACCGTGCACTTATCTTAGCCATATTGCCCGCATGCATCTTTTTCTTTAGCGGACTGTTATTGCGACATTGGCTGCTTGTGGGTTTTTCCGTTATATTTGCAATCGGACACATTTATGTAACATTGAAACAGTTTAGTCCGACAACTACCGTACAAAATGACAAATAGAAAAATGACCAAACACCAAACCGTTACTCATCCGTTACAACCTCTTTTTAATGACGACTCAAAAATCTTAATCTTGGGTTCCTTTCCCTCCGTAAAAACCAGAGAATACGGCTTCTTTTACGGACACCCGAAGAATCGTTTCTGGCCTTTGATCGAGAGGATTTTTGATGTGAAACTGAGTACGGATATTGAAGAAAGAAGAACCTTTCTTTTGCAACATCATATTGCCGTCTATGATGTCATTTATCAATGTGACATTATAGGGTCAGGTGATTCCAGTATCCAAAATGTAATCCCCTCGGATTTAAGCCGAATCTTTAAAGAGGCGGATATAAAGAAAGTTTTCTGTAACGGAGCAACCGCTTATCACTACTATCAGAAATATCAGGAGCAAAAAACTAATGCTAAAGCTATTCAACTTCCCTCTACCAGCCCTGCCAATGCAAGATATTCCATGGATGATTTGTATAATCAATGGAAGGTAATAAATTATATACTTTGACATACGTATTAATACGTGTTATTATATAGTTGCCGAAAGGAATGTGCCTGTGAAAGTATCTGAACTCATTAAAAAACTGAAGGCAAGTAAGAAGTGTCATCTCATCGAACACGGTGCAAGACACGACATGTGGCATAGCGACATAACCGGAAAAAACTTCCCTGTTCCAAGGCATAATAGTTAGGAGATTAATTCTATGAAATATGTATATCCGGCAATATTCACAGTTGAAGAAGATGGAGGCTATTCCGTAAACTTTCCGGACTTTGAAAGCTGTTACACATGTGGCGATACATTAGCGGAAAGCCTTGCTATGGCGGAAGATGTTCTTGCCTTTACACTCTACAAACTGGAAACGGAACAAGCTTTGCTTCCTGCTCCCGGTAAACTTCAAGGGTTAAGTCTCGGAGAAAACGAGTTCGCCAACTATATCGCATGCGATACAATGGAGTACCGAAAACGAAAGAATAGCAAAGCTGTCAAAAAAACACTCACAATCCCTTCATGGCTAAACGAAGAAGGAATTGCAAGAGGTATCAATTTTTCTCAAGTTTTGCAGGATGCTCTAATGGAGAAAATAGAAAAATATACAAAAACTTGAATAGAAATCCCTCAAACACTTGAATAAAACTTCCTCAAACACTTGAATATGTGCTATAATGTCCTTGTTTAGTGAGGTAGGCTTATGAAGACATATTTACCGAGGATTATTGATAAATTATTAAAAGAAAGGTTGGAGGCTAAAGGAGCTGTTCTATTGGAGGGACCTAAATGGTGCGGTAAGACTACCAGTGCTAAAGAAATAGCAGCCAGCTTTATATCAATAGACCAGCCTGAAATGACCAAGCAGTATCAGTCAATGGCTGAACTCTCTCCGTTGCAGCTTTTGGAAGGAGAAACTCCGAGGTTAATAGACGAATGGCAAATAGCACCTAATTTGTGGAATGCAGTAAGATATGAGGTGGATCAAAGAGATGAGTTCGGTCAATTCATTTTGACAGGTTCAGCTGTTCCCGCAGAAATAGATAAGTCTATGCATACAGGGACCGGCAGGATTTCAAGACTATATATGCGCCCCATGAGTTTATATGAATCTTTGGATTCAAGCGGTAAAGTATCTATTAGCGACTTGTTTGCAAGTCGGGAAATATCCGCTAAAAGCGATACAGACTTGGAGGAAATAGCATTTTTAATATGCAGGGGCGGTTGGCCTAAATCTGTCGGATTACCTGAAAATCCGGCTCTTTACCAAGCCAGAGACTACTTTGAAGCTGTCGTTTCAACCGACATAAGCAGAGTGGACTCGGTAAGAAGAGATAAGGAAAAAGCAAAAAGAATATTGCGGTCATATGCAAGAAATGTGGGAACCAAAACCTCTTTAGAGACTATAAGGCAGGATGTATTGGCAAATCACGCAGGCACCTTGGACCCTGTGACACTCTACTCATATAGGGACGCATTAACAAAGATATTTGTTATTGAGGACTCACCTGCATGGAATCCGAATTTAAGGTCTAAAGTAGCTATCAGGACAACTGATACAAGGTATTTTGTTGATCCTTCAATAGCTGCTGCTGCATTGGAACTGGGACCTGTTGATTTATTGAACGATTTAAGTACCATGGGGCTTATTTTTGAAAACTTATGTGTCCGCGATTTACGGATATATGCAGATTACTTGGATGGCAGCATTTATCAGTACAGAGATAGCAACGGACTGGAATGCGATGCGGTTATTCACTTAAGAAACGGCTCTTACGGTCTCATTGAAATAAAGTTGGGCGGTGACAGTTTGATTGAGGAAGGTGTCAATAACCTAAACAAATTGGCTTCA
>DAOOJC010000197.1:0-4293 GCA_035384905.1 Acetivibrio sp.
AATAGAATGGGATGATGTATGGAGCACCGGAGGAAGAATAGACTACAAGCTATATATATCCGAAAACAGCGGCTTTGCCAATACTCCCCCGATTTACATTAAAAGGGGGCAGATAGGGGAAAACGGCCCTGTAAAAGTGAATGAAGAATCGGGAAAGCTTGAATATATCCATACAGCTAGAGACCCGGGAAGGGTTTATTATATCAGGATAGAGCCGGATGTTGCGGACAGTGAGTTAAAAAAGAGCCAGTATAGCAGAACCGTGGTGGTAAGCAGCTTCATCCTGGTGAAAACGACCAAGGTTTCCACCGACGATTCCGGTGCGGTCTGGAAGCTGGAGTGGAGTCCGGTTGTGACAGGATTGGGAGAAAGTGAAATTAAGATTACCTACCACATTTACAGGGGTGAAGTGGACTCTTCAGCCCTGCCCCAGTATATGGCGGCAGTGGACGGTACAAGCTTCTTTGTTACGCTTCCTTCCGGTAATGTCGAAAACTATTTTATCATAAGAGCCCTGGTGACAAGAGACGGACAGGATGTGTATGAGGGAATCAGAATTGAATCGGAGCAGATTATTGTAACGGAACAGGAAGTGGCCTTCTACCCGGCGGTACCGGAGATTGTGGATGAATTTACCGATTCTGGCGGAGACATTATTGTAAGCTATGAAGAAATGCTTGAACCCCATAGTGCCACGGTTATGTGGAGGGTACCGTTGATTGGGGACGGGCAGATTGATGAAGATGTTGTATATGACATATGGCTGATACAAGACCCGGATCAAATTGACAATCCGCCTCAGGAGTCATTGATTGCCTCGGATATCAAAATCGGAAGTAATGATTATATACTTAATTATAATAATATATTGGGTTATAGCTATACGGTTTCCAACCTTACGGCCAATTCTACATACTACTTTAAAATAGTTGCAAAGAGGCAATTTTTGGAATATGTTGATGATATTCTTCAGAACGTCATTTACAGTTCGGACCCTGCGATCAAGGTTATTGTTACACCGCCGGAGGGTCCCATTGACCAGCCCAATGTGCCTGCAAGACCGCCTCTTAAGGTGAAAGAGTACAGTGACGGGAGTGACTCCGTTACTCAGGACTCTGTTATCATTCAGCTTAAAAACATGTGGTATGAAAAGTATAACTTCGAAGAAGACCGGTGGGAATACATTAGAACCGAAAAACTCCACGAGGCGGATGTGCCTCCTTATGTTCCCGTATCTGAGCCCGGTCCTGACCCGGAGCCGGATACGGCTCCCATCCCTATAGTGGTTGATGACGTTTACTACAGGAAGGTGTCCTATGACGCCGGTGTAAAAATAGAAGTCGGGTGTATAGAATACATCGAGGGAATGACCTATGACGGGCTTAAAGACATTGCCGCCAACTGGGTAAACGGTTTTTCCGTTGAGCCCAATGACCCGTTGGAAAACCCTCAGCTCAATCCCGATAAAAACAAGCACAACATCGATATTCCGCTGGCAGGTTTAGAGCCTAATACAGCATACGTTATCTGGGTGAGGGCGTCAAGACCGGAATTGAACCTTGTATCCGAGCCTTCGGATCCAATAATAATCACCACTGATCCCGTTATTATACCTCCCGCGGAAAAGCCGGTAGTTCCGTCTTTCAACTACAGTCTTTCGGGGGATATATACATAGATTTAGGCTGGGAGTTCAAGCCGGGGTACAGCTATTATATAAGATACGGAATTGAAGACAATATCAATTCAGCCATAGGAAGTGTCAAGGTCGGGATGGAAGACCTTTACAACTCCATGTATTACAGGGTTGGGGGTTTAAAACCCGGTACTCTTTACTATTTCTGGCTGCAGGCTGAGTCCTCAAGCGGGGGCGAAGCCATAAAATCTGAATGGAGCGATTCCTATCTTGTAAGTACTTTAGCCCTTATCCCGCCGGACAGCCCCAAGGGATTCGGTATAAAAAACAGCAGCGATGCCGTTACAAAAAATAGCATTACCTTTGAATGGATACAGGAGGAAAACCTTAAGTATATCCTTGAGATATCAAAGGCCTTGGACTTTAAGGAATCTATAGAATACGATGCGGGATACGTTTCGGAGTATACTGTGAACGGATTATTGTCAAACCACCGCTACTTTGCAAGACTCTATGCCTATGACCCTGTGAAGAATATGAAATCCGGCTCAACCCACATTATATCGGTGAGGACTATAGGCAGTGCTGATGATTATGATTCGGATGTTGACATTGAAGACGTAATAACCGGTGAATATGTGGATAAGGCAGAAACCGTAGAGAAGGGAGAGTGGAACGTTAAAATAGTGGGTGTGAACGCCGACAGGTTTATAGAACAGGTCATAAAGGACAATAAACTGGATGTAACCATAGACCTCGGCAATCCGCCGGCAGCCTATGACAAATTGCGGATACTGGCTTCCGACAAGGTGTTTAAATCCTTAACCACCCTTTCGGAAAACCTGACCATAAAAACGGAAAAGATCTCCCTTGTTATAAGGCCGGGAACGATAACCACTGAAAGTTTCAATCCCTTTGCCAATAGAGCCTCCGGGATAGACTATGAGATATGCATTTCCTATCCTGATAAAGTGGGTTCGGGTGTTAAGAACATGGCGTTTAAGACCGAAGTGGCACGGATTGAAATAAGCGTGGTTAACGGTGGAAATCTTTTACCGGTAAAATCCCTCTTAAAACCTCTTATGGTATTGGCGGAATATGATGATGAATACAGTGAAGGCAAGACATCGGGATTTATGTACGACAAGGGAGCCTCAGCATGGAATGAGCTTGATACGGCGTATATATACAATTACGACACCGGCAGGGGGACTGTTGTCTATGAAACTCTGAAGACCGGGGACATGGTTGTAGCCGAAACGGGCTATGACTATTATGACGATATATACTACCACAATTATGAGAGTGCGATTAATAAAGTCGCTTCCTTATACCGTTTAAAAAGTATACCGGGAAGACTTTTTGAACCGGATAACTATGCAACCCTTGGAAGCACGGTGAAAATAATGTTTGATGTTTTAGAATATGAATACGGCAGCGATTTCATGAGGCAAGCGGCAAGAGCCGGACTGATAGGCCCTGAGAATGTTGACGGAGCAGACAGAAATTGTACTGTGGGCGAAGCATATAAAATGTTGATAAGGCTGTTTGAGCTTAAGACCGGAAGCACTCTTGATGCCCGGAGCAAATCCGAATTCTTCGAAATAAACGGTTTGGAGCTTACAAGGGACAATAGAAAGACCGTGCCGGTCAATGAACCCATAAAAAGAGGAGAGGTATTGGCACTCGTTGAAAAGATTCTGGTATATATTGGAGAATTGGAATAAATATCTGGATTATTTTTTAAAATTTAGTCCTCAAAAAAGAGGATTTGGGGTGTATGACAATGAATATAAACAATATAAAAGTATGCATAATAACCATAGTGCTGATTTTTTTCATTAACATGCAGGATGCTTGTGCCCATGGTGTATTATACGAACTTAAGCAAACAAGTTAGAAAAAAGTAAGGGTTACATTAAAGCTTTCGGAGGAAGATCAAAACAGAGGTATTGCTATCACACACCATTATCTGGAAAACGGGAAAGTATTGCATATTGGCTATGAAACCAGGGATGGAGCAAAAAATGAGGCGTATCTGGACTACGACATGTCCGGAGCAGTTCCTCCCATCAGAATAAAGCTTACGAACATTAACGACAGGGACTGGGTACCTTTCAATGACATTAAGGGGATAGAGCAAGAGGAGTACATTATCCATCTTCATGATGCAGGGATTGTGAATGGAATGCCGGACGGTTCCTTTAAACCCGACAGTAAAATTACCAGAGCGGAATTTATGGTTTTGATGGTAAAAGCATTAAATATTGAAGGAACTGCAGAGAACGTGCAAGGTTTTACCGATATTGAAGGACACTGGGCGAAGGATATAATTTTAATTGCATCAAAATACGGATTGGTTTCAGGTTATGGGGATAGGACAATGAGACCCGATAACCCCATCAGCTTGGCGGAAGTCAGTTCGGTTATTTCACGGGCATTTGAGTTTAAAACTGCCAAAAACGGAATATATCAAAAGCTCAAGAAGGGCAAATGGTACAGCAGTTCGGTCAAGAAGATGTTTGATGTCGGAATTCTATCGGTAAACGATGGCATATACGAAGATTTCAGCGAGGAAGGGTTGATAAACAGGGCAGATTGCTCGATGATGATGAGCCGGGCTCTTTCAACGTATTAATAACGAGAGTTTATAGCCTGA
>DAOOJC010000198.1:0-751 GCA_035384905.1 Acetivibrio sp.
CTCATATCAATATACATTTTGAAGGAATATCTTGCAAAAAGCAGCGGCCCGAAGATTATCAAAATACCTGCAATCTTATAGCTAATATAAGCTATTGCCATAAGAATAGCTAAAGGAGCCATTGCAATGTAATCCTTAATTACCCATGCAATATTATTTAGGAAATTGGAAAAAAAGTTTTCGCCGGTGATAAGATGCATAAGAATTGACATTATTGCGGCATTAACAAGTATATATACTATCATCGCTGTTATAGCCGCAAATATCGCGGCTATCGATGAGTTCAGATCTATTACTCCTGGAGTTCCCCCCAAGTACTCATAGCACAATCCTGCCAAGCCAGCTGATAATGCAATATTAGCCCCGTTAAATAATGTCTTTTCTATTGGAAAGTTAAAGGGATGAAATATTTTTCCTTCATGCCTTATTATTCTAAGCATTATTCCCAAACTAGTTATCCAGGCAGCTTCAGGCACACCAAATAGCATTATTGCAGCAAGTGCAATTACAAACCCAACAGACAGCGCCCTCTGCCCCCGGGTAACTATAACCAGTGATTCAGCAATAATAGATAATAGGGTAAAAACAATCAGACCCACCACATCAACCTCGTAGGCCTGATTTAATGTAAATACAAAAAATGCTGTTCCTAATAATATTATAATTGCTACGTATGCTTTAAGCTTGATAGGCATCTATTCACCTCATAAAATGGCCGGTATATGTTATACTACCCTTAAAACCAGCTCTG
>DAOOJC010000198.1:761-4276 GCA_035384905.1 Acetivibrio sp.
GCTCCTCCGGCTAATACCAATGTGAAAATAGCCATAAGAATACCAAGTATCTTTTTCATTGTTTGCCCTCCTTTAATCAAGGCTCTGCCTCACCGCTATTCAAGACAGGCAAACTCTCCGCTTAAATAATATACCGGCCATATTTTACCCTTTGTTTATGCTACCGTGTTCACTTTTCTGTTTACTGCTGATAGTACAGCTTTAACTGCAGACTCGTTCTCGTCGAGACTGATTATGCTGCTTCCTGAATAGTATTCATCAACATTGTCTTTAGAAAAACCCACTAAAGACACATATACCTCCTTGTCAGAGACTTTAAGGCTTTCCAGCCCCTCCAAATACAACACTCCGCTTATTCCGATACATGCCTCCAAGGCTGCCAGTGTTGCTTCAGCAACTGCCTTGACCCTGTTGGACTTGGATTTGACTTTGCTGCTCCTTCCTTTATAAACTTTGTCATCGTAGGAAAGCGTCACTTCAGCTTCTATTGCATTGTCCACGTTCTTAACCTGAATACCTTCAATCCTGACTCTTGTTTCCTTGAACTCGGCCTCATTGATCTGGGCAATGCTTATTTTTTTATAATCCACAGATATATTGAATTTCGCACTTATTGCCGATTGTATATCCCTTACCATCTGCTTGATATTCCTGCCTAACGAAGCCAAAACATGGATCTCTTCAATTGTGCCTTCCTTATCACATATGACGCTGCAGTTTATTATTTCAGGAAGCTTGCATATAAGTGATTGGATATCATTTTGCAGAATGGTTTTATTATTGCTCAAAGGGAACTCCTCCTAAAGTTATTTGTGCCGCGGGAAACATTGGACATGCGATATAATAGTTTCTATAAATACTTTTTTATTCCTTCCTCTTTATACAAATTAGTCAAATTGCACTATCGAATGGGCAATTTGAACTATACATATAATAACTGCTACAAAATAAATACCATACCTCCGTGCATTAGTTCCTAAAATAAAAAACAGCCGATTTACTCGGCTGTTTCATCAGAATTCCGGTTCAATCAAACCGTAGTTTCCGTCCTTTCTCTTATATACAACATTGACTTCTTCCGTATCTGCATTGGAAAACACAAAGAAGCTGTGTCCCAGCAACTCCATTTGCAGCACTGCCTCTTCAACGGGCATAGGTTTCATGGCAAATCTTTTTGTCCTTACAATTTTTACTTCCTCATCCTCAAGCTCTGACGAAGGGACGGCCCAGTTCTCGAATCTGATGTTGCCATCTTTGATTCTCTTTTCCAGCTTTGTCTTTTGGCGTCTCATCTGCCTTTCCAATTTTTCTACAACGTTATCTATAGAAGTATACATATCTCCGGTAGCCTCTTCTCCTCTCAGGATAACTCCATTAAAAGGAATTGTGACCTCAATGATGTGCCTGTTCTTTTCAACGCTTAGAGTAGCATGGGCTTCAGTATCAGGGCCGAAATATCTTTCAAATTTGGAAAGCTTCTTTTCTACCCTTTCCTTAAGAGCATTGGTGATATCAATGTTTTTTCCGCTGACTGTAGTACGCATAAACACATCTCCTTTCGCAACTATTATGCTACCGTTTATACATATTTTATTCTACATATGAGAAAATAATCCTTCTCATTTTCACAACTTTCAAACAATTATATTCAGCGGCCGGAAAGAGCAAAATTACAGCATTTTAGCCGCAAAAGCAAGCATAATTGAAACCATAAAGTTATGTAAAGCGAACAAGAGTATAAATTAAAGGGAACCTGCCCTCGCCCCTCATATTTCTTAGTTAATCACATTATGCACAAAGTTATGCACATCTTTTTTATGTTATCTGTGCATAATGTTGATAAGTCTGTTGATAACTTGAATCTATTAACTTTCTATTGTTGAAAAAATGTGAATTGCTTTGTGGGTGAAAAATGTCGAGCGAACAAAGTGTAAAATATTATTTTGATTTATCTTGTCGGTTGGTGGATATCAAAATCCCTGTGCAAGTGCTTTGCTGTCGTAAAATGCTGTATAATGTGCGGGACAAGTTATGCACAGAGGGTATAAAAAAACCGCCTTGATAGGCGGTTTTAATTACTGTCTTTTTGCGTCAAAGCACTCTTTGCAATATACCGGTCTTGCATTTGTAGGTTTGAATGGAACCTGGGTTTCTTTGCCGCAGTCTGCACATACTGTATCATACATTACGACTTCTCTTTTCTGTCCATTTCTTCCGCTGGCATTCTTTCTGGCCATCCTGCAGTCTTTGCATCTTGCCGGTTCGTTCTGGAAACCCTTCTCTGCATAGAATTCCTGTTCTCCTGCTGTGAATGTGAACTCATTTCCGCAGTCTTTGCAGATTAACGTTTTGTCTTCGAACATGTAAAAATCCCTCTCTTTTCTTCTCCAGGTTGGTGTTGGGTAAAAAGAACTTTCTGGGATCATTACTGCCGCGAAAAACGTTCTTGAACCGCCCACTCATACCTTTAAATATTTATGGCAATACTCTAGCTGACCTGGTCTTTGACCCCACACTCGCCGTCAGGATGTTTCGCTACTAGGAATCAACCCCTCACTACAGCACCTCTCAATAATTAACTATTGGACGGACTTATTTCTAAGCCGCACCATGCTCACAGAAGCTTCTTCTGCTTACGTGGATCGTTTTGCCTGCGACTGGCATCGATTTTCAACCACAGACCTAGATATTACACCACATTCTATATTATATAATGGAATTCTTGATTTAACAAGTACTTTTGAAAACAATTAGGAATTAAATATCAGAAAATACCGTCATTTCTTTTTATCTATATATATTCCATCATTGTTTATAATTGGTTTTTCATATGCCTTTATGGATTTCTTCCCGGCCTTAATCTGATTTATCTCTTTTTTCATTCCATTCATTATGGACATAAGCTTCTCCTTGTTGGACATTTCTATGAGCATTATCTCCTGTGCCTTTGACATTATTTCTTCAACCTTAAGCTTTAAGCCTTTCAATTCCGGATATTTTGTAAAATCAACCTCTTCCAATGCCTGAACATTTAAGTGTTTCTTCAGTGTATTAATCCCTTGGGAAAAAGACCTGTCGATTTCATCGATACTGTCTATAACAGATTGCTTCCGACCGACAAGGCTCTGCATTTTATCTGTCTCATTATTATCCAGTTCCTTTTTCTGCTCCAGAGTTATTTCCATTATGCTGTCAAACAGCTTCTTCTTTTTCTCAAGTAAACTCATGAGCTCAACAATAGTATTATCAACCATCTCAATAAATCCTCCAAAAAATCATAGGGATTGGCATCCACGCAGGAATGCCTATCCCTATTATTATATAATATTTAACGAACAGCATCCTGCTGCTTTGCCAGCTTCATTGCCTGAGCCCATGTATCTCTCAGCTCTTCAGCATAGCCTGTTACTTCTTCTAAAATCTGTTTGTCTTTTTTTATATTTGCTTCCAGCAGTCTCCTGTTCATATACTCGTACAATGAAAACAGTTCCTCTGAAATTTCATATTGCATATCC
>DAOOJC010000199.1:0-4250 GCA_035384905.1 Acetivibrio sp.
TTGAAAAATGCATCGACATCAACTTCATGCCTCTTAATTTCGGATTCTCCGTTTAAGTGGTTCACAACATCTATGATATTTGCTGCAGGAAATATGCTTATGCCCTTTACAACCGCAGCTTCATCAGCATTCTCTACCGGCAGCACTATTCTTTCAATCCCGTCTTCCCTTGCACTTATGACCATGGGAAGTATGCCCTTTACAGGTTTTATCCCCCCATCCAGAGACAACTCCCCTAAAAACGCATACTTTTCAATATTGCTGCCGTTTATCTGCCCGGTTGCCGATAATATGCCCAAAGCAATCGGCAAATCAAAGGCAGACCCTTCCTTTCTTTTGTCGGCAGGAGCAAGATTTACGGTAATCCTCTTAATAGGGAAATCTAACCCTGCATTTTTTATAGCTGCCCTGACCCGCTCCTTGGACTCCTTTACCGCCGTATCTCCGAGTCCTACCATGTCAAAAGCAGGCAGTCCGCTGCTTATGTCGGTTTCCACCATTACAGTATAACCGTTTATACCCATAAGTCCAATGCTCTTTACCTTCGATAGCACAATTTGCCACAACCTTCCTCAACATGTACAGAATAATAGGTAATAAATTATTCTTACAGTGTAAATAATTTATTACCAACATATTTCTACATAAATGTGCCATATCCTCTATATATTCAATATGCTTTGCCTAAATTATTTTAAATCGCTATGTTTCTTTCACCCTTTTTCTCTTTGCACCCTAAACAAAAGAGCACTTAAAGCAAATGTAATTAAAAATCTGCTCCGTTTCAATAAAAACAGTAACATTTACGGACTTTATAGCTATGATATATTATAGCAATGTCTTGCCGCTATTATAACGAAGCAATAGATGTCCCGCACTTCTTTAAAGCTGCGGCAAATGCAATAAATATCAAGAAATATATCTCCTTTTAATAAAATTACGGGAGGAATGTTAAATGCTTTTATTCACAAGGAACCGTAAGAAGAGAAATAAACCCGCAATGGAAGAAAAACCGCAGAAATTTGATTGTGCAATAGAACCTTCAGCCACAAACAGACCTTCCTCATGGGACAGTGTTGGCTTTTCCGCCCATATATCAAACCACATAGGTGAAACCGTAACCCTGTTCGTTGAGTCGGGAGGCATGTCAGGAACAGGTTTTACCGGTGTACTGTTATACGCCAATGAAGTTTACGTAAAACTGCTGGTCTCCATTGGTCCTGCCCCGTTTTGTCCCTTGGGTAACCCTTGCATCCTTAGTTTTTCACACAGTATTAAAAGGCTTAATCCCTGTGTAAATCCGATGAGAAGTATGGGAGCAATTGCCATAATACCGGTTAATAGAATTGTTTCCTTTGTCCATAACGGCATTTAAATCCGGGTGTTTCCAGCGAGTACATAAAAAACCGGGAAGGTTCCCGGTTTTTTTATCACAAATCAATGGGAATTCAACTTATGCTAAATAGCATTATGGACAAAGGATGCTATGCTGTCTATCGGTATATCTGTTACCGACCCTACCGTATATACCGGGTAGCCGTTCCATCCGCCGGCTGTTATTGCACCGTTCTCACTTGCCGGAAGTATTTGACCGGTTCCATAACCATAACCTCCGGAATATCCATCGGCAACACCGCATCCTCCACTAGAGGGCATATAGCCTCTTCCGTATCCATGACCAACGTTAAATCCGGTACATGCATTACCTAAAGCACAGCCCGGCGGTGGACCGATTCTGGTTAGCAATCTGACAATACAATCATTAACTGCAAGAATAACGCCGGTAAAACCTGCTCCTGATTGACCGCCACTTTTTGTAAATATCGTAACAGTTTCACCAATATAGTCCGAAAGCAATGCTGAAAAGCTTCCTCCTGAAAAAGCTCCCAAGTTTGCCATTACAACTTTCCCCTTTCGCTTCTTATACTTTTCTTTCCTTATATATCTTATGTCAACTGTAATCCGAATGTTACAGGATGGATAATATTTAAGTAAAGAAAAATATGGAGGAATTATTCTAAAAACTCTTTTATTTTGTTAAGGCTTCCGGTAAGCTTCTGATTCTGACTTAGTATGGCATTTATATATACATTCTTTATATCCTCGTATTTTGTCAATACCTTGTTAGCCCTGTCTACTTCTGACTTTATAAGGAAAAAATCAATCTCAATCAAATTTTTCAGAAGAGAAGGATAAATGGGAGACTCCATCACCTTATTGGACAAATTACTTATAGAGTCAATAACCTTGACAAACTTTGAGCTGTTTTTGGACGGATGATATATGTCTTTATGAAGGTAATCCACCAGTTCCAATTGATGGCTGGAAATCTGTTCAAGCTTCTCAATTTCTTTGCGGATATATGTTTTGTATTCATCGATTTTGGAAACGATGCTGTCAGCAAAAATGTTCTCCCTGTACACTGCCCCGATTCGGCCGGCAATGCCACAAGAACTCAAATTACAGCTTTTAAGGGCATTTTCAAGAGTATCGTTAACAGCATGGGAAATGTTTATTCCCCCTTCAGTTGCGTTTATTATTTCAGTATGAGCGATAGCCTTTTCAAAATAGCCTTCAAACCAGTTTCTCATCGCAAGAAAAGCCCGGGTGGTATAGACATCATTCCCGTAAATATCCTTTACAGATACATACTCACGGCTTTTTGAGTCATCAGAATCGCCTATAACCGTTCCCGGTGCTTCACCGGCATACCTGCTTCCGGAGGTAAAAGCCAGATCCTGCCCAACAATGATAATGGGATTACAGCCCATTTTGAACAGAATATCAAAGCATGTATTGGCAACAGACGGTCCGCTGAGGAAAAAGCCGGATTTGATGTTCGAGTATTCAAAAAACTTAGCGGTATAAATATCAACAGGATAGTTCATAACAAATTTAGGTCCGTCATAGCTGTCGACAGAAAGTGTTGAAACCTGGTTTGAATAGATAAAACAGATATCCTTGTTTTTTACATTGGCATGTATCTCGCCTTCTTTATCCCCCGCATCTATACCCACCATAAAATGCGGAGCAATACCAAAGTCCTCTAAAATCCTTACTGCGGTTCCAGCCGCCATTATAACACATTTGTCCTCAAGCCCTTTTAAGAGATGAGCATTCTTTTGAAGTGACGGTCCTGCAGATACCAGAATACCGGGAATACCCTTAAACTTTCCGATAAGACCGTCAGCATTGGAGGCCCCCCTTATTCGGTTGAGATTCTTTATGTTGTTATGAACCCAGAGATCTCCAAAATACCTTCTGGTTGCAATATCCACCGTAAAACTCTCGGCATGCTTAATAAACCTGCTTCTAAGCTCGTCCCATGTATCGGGAAACATCTCTGCATATACTTCGAAAGGTTCTACCTGAATACCTCCCTCTTCGGTATCCCACAGCAATGAGTTTATCCTGCCGAGAATGTTGCCCATACTTTCATCAACAAGGATTTCTGCTTTTTTAATCACCGGTTCAAGATTTCTTATACAGATAATTTGATAAAACAAATCAATATTAGGCTCTACAACAACCACTTTTTTGTTCGGAAAGCTTGTAAGAAGGACTTCCAAATGAAAGGCCATACCCATACCGAAGACGATATCCGCCCTGTTTGAAGCATCAATGTATTTGTCAATCCAAGCATATGCCTCGTTAATGGGGTCCTCATGGTCACATAAAACATAATTCTTCTGTCCGCACCTTACCATAACATTTATTACAAGATCATTCTGACGTGCCAAAAGAATTTTTTCCACCGAAGTGTCTAAGGGTTCGTACTCTCCTTTAATATGCCGTTCAAGCTTATAATATACCCCCGGTTGGTGTTTTTTAAGAAGCACCAGATTTTTTTCCAAAACCTCATTCATGCTATATCACTCATTTCGGAATAATTGGATTGAATAACTACTTTTCTTTAAGAAGCTTATGCAACTCATCCACAAATGTATTAATATCCTTAAACTGCCTGTATACCGATGCAAACCGGACATAAGCAACTTCATCAAGATTTTTCAGCTTAGCCATAACCAATTCTCCTATGACCTTTGAGGTTACTTCCCTCTGCAATGAATTATAAATATGGCTTTCAACATCCTCCACAAGCTTCTCTAAATCATCAATGGAAACAGGTCTTTTTTCACACGCTCGTAAAAGCCCGTTAAGAAGCTTTTCCCTGTTATAGGGCTGTCTTGACTTATCCTTTTTTATAACCATAAGGGGCAAACTCTCAACCTTCTCATAGGTAGTAAATC
>DAOOJC010000200.1:0-4245 GCA_035384905.1 Acetivibrio sp.
TGTCACTGTACTTTTTTATGTCATAGCCGCTACTTGGTGACAGATTCACAATACCCAAAATAGCATATATGGATTTATTCTTTAATGCCATTCCTATCTCCTCTCCTTCCAAGTATGAACAAATTTTTCAAGCTTCCCTACAGTGTCTTCAAACTCAGTTAAATTCCTCATCTCACGAGAAATTGTCATGCAATTTCCCTTGATTTTTCTATCCATTATAAGTTCTTCTGTCTTTAATCTCAATATATCTGGTGACAATTCCTTTATGTCTTCTGACATTCCAAGCCCCATAGAAACAAGACGCTGGGCCACTTTATGCTGGTCATTGACCTGAGGTAACGCAAGCATAGGAACTCCAAAGTATAGAGCTTCGTTCACGCTGTTAAAACCTGCATGAGTAATAAATACATCAGCCCGCTTTAAAATCTCCAGCTGCGGAAGATAACCCTTTACCAGAAAATTCTGTGGAAATTCCCCTAATTGTGAGACTTCACACTTCTTTCCGATGGACATGCATACATAATAATCCGTATTACTAAATGCCGAGATACATGTCTTATAAAAATCTAAATAAGCTGTATTCACACTTCCAAGCGATATATATATGAGCTTTCTGTCTCCTATCACGGAAAGATCTAAATCTTCTGCTTCCTGTTGCCGGTCAATGGACGGACCGGCAAATAAATATTCCGGCTCATGTACCCCATCATCTCCGTTAAAATCTTGAGTTGTGTATACAATATTCAAATCTCCTTTACTTGTAAAAACCTGTTCTAATGAAGGTTCCTCAATATTATAGCCTTCACAAATTCGTTTTATTATCCGATAGCAATGATCCAATTGAGGATGGAAGCCTGGTGCAAGCATCCTCTCCGGCACCGGTGCTTTACTCATCGCAAAAGAGGAATGGGAACACACAACCGGAATTTTAACAATCTGTTTTAAAAAACATGCTCCTCCGAAATAAGAATCACAAATAATCATGTCATACTGACCTTCTTCAATAATACCTAAAATCTCCGGCAGCACTGCTTCATCATATAAAAGCATGTACTCCATCAACATGAAAAACGGATGTCTGTCTGTAGGCCGGTATTCTTTCAGAAACAGATCCAACCTGTTGCTATATCCAATCCATTTTGCCCCCATCTTTGTTACCTGTCCCGAAAAGGATTCAGAGCAAAAATAGCTGACCTGGTTTCCTTTCTCTGTAAGTTTCTTAACCAATCCAAGGGTAGGGTTAATATGCCCATACAAATTTGCATTTACAAACAAAATGTTCATTTTCTTCTCCTTATATCACTCTGATATAGTTACATAATATATCACTCCGATATAGTTGTCAATATGTTTTCGATATTAGCTAAATTGATTTGAATCAAACCGTTACTATTAACGCAACAGGAATATATAAATGCCAGAATGATTCCAACTGTTCCATATACGGCATCTACTATATCTACAGTATTTATAATGCTCAATAATGTCTCACAAATTAAATTAGCCGCAATCATAAATGCACCCAAAACAACTACAAAACGAAATTTCACTCCGGATGTCAGCCACAAAAAACCTATTACAAGATAAGCCATAAGACTTAATGAAAAAAATTTTGTTTTCACTCAATGGTTTTCGCCAACGTTCTCCACATTTTTGACCGTAACCTTTCCAGTTGCATCTTTACCGGTAATTCTTATGTCATATTTGTCCGTCTCAGATACTGTTACAGTGAATAAACCTGACTTAAGGTTGTTTCCCGTATAAGGTTCACTGCCGTTTTTGCCGCTGACCGTAAGAGCGATTTCTCCGTATTCACGGTCAACTTCAATCTGCAGCACATCCCCCTTGTTAAGGGATAATTCACACTTGCTTTTTGAGTTCCACTCCTTAAAATCCATTGTGACTCCTGTTCCATTCGGATTCTCAAGAATTACAATGCTGCCCTTTGGCACGGAGCAAGCCGAGATCGATATAATAATGACAATCACCAGAGGCAGAAGAATAATCGGGTGCGTATTCCGAATCCTCCTTATTCTTCCGTATTGCTTCCTGAAAAGCATGACAATACCTCCTTTACAAATTTTTCCGGTTCGTTGATCCATGGACTATGACCGGAATGCTCAAACCATACAATTTTTTTATCGGGTGCATCCAAAACCTGCATATATTCCTCGGCCAGCACTGTGGGTGCATTGACATCATATCGGCCCAGGAAGAAATAGACAGGCACATCAAGTTTAGTGTAATCCGTTCTCATATCGATGGTATAAAGCTGTTGGTACACATGGTTATATGTGTTGATGATGCCACGGAAAAAGTTGATTTTGTCAAGCAGTCCATATTCGGAGGAACCGATGTCCCGAAAGGTGTTGTAGCCCGAATTGTGAATTTTAGGGTTGCTTGCCATATAAGCACTGAGATAGTTCAGGTACACTGCACTTTTCCATGTTACGTCATCTCCGTAATAGGGTGGTTCACCGTTTGCTATAAGCCGCTTTATGAGAGCAGTATCGCCTTTGGACTGTGCTATTTCCATGGCCTTTGCGTAATCCATCCGCTCGGTTTCGGCAAAGTCTATCATTTGGCCTGTGCCGATCAATGCGTGATACGACTCCGGGTACTCAGAGACAAGGAAAATCCCCAAAGCACTGCCCCATGATTCACCCACCAGATAGATTTTTTTCTGCGAAAAGCGTTCCTTTAAATACTCCGTCAAAGCGTGACCATCCTGAATATAGGTTTGGGCTGTAATGTTTTTCGTTTTCTCTGCATAATAGGACTTTCCGGAGCCGGGCTGATCCCAGTTGACAACGACAAAATGCTTCTCAAGCTCCGCAAGCTCATGCCGCACCGCTGCCATCTGCGTACCGCCGGGACCTCCTGCCAGGAATAGCAAAACGGGTGCGTTTTTGTCCCAACCTCTCAGACTGATCCACTGCTTCCTTCCGTTCAGCTCAAGTTCTCTAAGCTCTGCAATGCTGTTTGGGGGTGTGTTTCCGTTTTCATCAACAATACGTGGAGTGGAAGCGGTAAGCTGAGAAAAGGTAATTAATCCTACATTCAATATCATTGTCACCGCGAAGAATATCATTGTTTTTCTCAGGCGAATAATATGTTTGAGGCTGATCTTTTTCATCCTGTACATAATGGCACAATAAGCCGTCCTAATCAAGAGTACTGCAAACGTAAAGACTGCCAACACAGTTAATATGAAAAATAGTATTGTCTGAATCATAAGTACACCTCCATTATTTTTTGATATATACACATTCCAGGGCATTCCCCATCACCGGAATATCGGTGATGCGGCTGTCCTTGGAAATTAGCCTGTTTTGCTCTATCAGACGTTTGATAAGGCTAATTTTATTCGTTTCATTAAACGGTTCGCGGAAAACCAATACACCACCGGGTTTAAGAGACCCAGCAAGTTTAGGGATGACTCTTTCCAATTCACTTTCCGAAATATCGTGCAGTACAAAGTGGCAGTACGCTACATCAAAGCTTTCATTTGTGAGCTGCAAAGATTCCCATAACATAAAACTGATATTCCTATAACCGCGAAGAGTTTTGCGGCAGGCATTGAGCCATCGCTCGGAAATATCCAGACAGGTCAAATGCCCGTGGGTCAGCTTTTTTGCGGCGTAGTAAGCAACCGTTCCCATGCCGCACCCGAAATCAAGCACCTGCTCTCCGCCATCAAGGGGCAGCCGGTCCGCGAATGTCCGGTAGACAGGCTTACCGCAAAGGAAAAATACAATCCTTGTCAGAAAAATCTCTAAATGGGTCGGTTTATACTTCATTACTCATCACCTCAGCATATCCAATCATGACTCTAGTTTTTGCATTTGCTTTGTTCTTGTGTCATAACAACCCCCCTTAAAATAAAATCAGCTGTATTTCAGGCTCATTATTATCATAACAATCGAACCTGTAATAGCTGATATGAATCTTAAATTTACCTTAAATAATCTGCTCCGTTTTATATAATTTCCTTTAAATCGCAGGAATCGTAATCCGGAAAGTGCTGCCCTTATTCTTATCGGGAAGCAGAGTCAAATCTCCTCCGTGAGCCTCGGCTATTCTTTTCGCTATAGAAAGCCCCAATCCGCTGCCGCCGGTTTTGGAGTTGCGGGAATCATCTGCCCGGACAAAAGGCTTGAATATGTTGCTCATAAGATGATCCGGTATACCGATGCCATCGTCACTAAAATCCTGATCGTAAACTAAACTTTTTGTGCCAGAATT